>NZ_JASATQ010000057.1:0-33149 GCF_038440415.1 Sphingomonas sp. OTU376
AGCTGCCGGCCAGAAACAAAGGGTTCGGGTTCGATGATGCGTCGGTTGCTTCTGGTCGTGGCGCTGCTCTTCGCATGGGCGGGGCCCGCGCACGCCGACGACATCTCCGCCTCGGCGCGCGGCGTGGTGCGCATCGTCACTATCGCGGTGGTCGATGACGAGGTGGTCGGCTTCGGCCATGGCAGCGGCTTCGCGGTGGCGCCCAACAGGGTGGTCACCAACGCGCATGTCGTCGAGCTTGCCTCGCGCTATCCCGACAATGTCGTGATCGGCGTCGTCCCGTCCGAGGGCGACAAGTCCTACCAGGGCAAGGTGATCAAGATCGACCAGGCGCGCGACCTTGCGCTGATCGAGTTCACCGGCGTGCGCCTGCCGCCGCTCACCCTGTTCACCGGCAAGATCGCCGATGGCGACGCGCTGGTTGCGCTCGGCTATCCGGGCAATGTCGATGTCGCCACCGCGCGTTCGGCCGCCGACTTCATCAAGCCGCAATCGCCGGTGCGCTCGCAGGGCGGATTCGC
Source organism: Sphingomonas sp. OTU376 (assembly GCF_038440415.1). Taxonomy (NCBI): domain Bacteria; kingdom Pseudomonadati; phylum Pseudomonadota; class Alphaproteobacteria; order Sphingomonadales; family Sphingomonadaceae; genus Sphingomonas; species Sphingomonas sp. OTU376. The sequence continues at coordinate 522 of NZ_JASATQ010000057.1, forward strand.
GGGACTGCGCCAGTTGAGCGGCGTGAGCGTGCTGCTCCACACCGCCAGCATCGCGCGCGGCAATTCGGGCGGTCCGCTGCTCGACCGCTGCGGCCGCGTGCTCGGCGTCAATTCGGCGATCACGCATAATGACGAAGGCGATTCGACCTTTGCCTTCGCCATCGCGGACAGCGAGCTTGCCGCGTTCCTGGCGGAGGCGAAGCAGCCGGTAGCGACCATCGAAATGCCCTGCACCTCGGTCGAGGAGCAGATGGCGCAGGAGCGCAGCGCCGACGACAAGGCGCGGCTGGCAGCCGACGAGACCTCGCGCGCCGATGCCGCCCGGGCCGAGGCGGAACGGGACGATGCGATCGCGCGGGCGCGCAACCGCGCCGAGACCACGCGCGAGAACTACATGGCCGGCGCCGCGGTGCTGCTCGTCCTCGGCGCGCTTGCCGTGGGCGGCGCCGGATTGCTGCTCTCGCGCGAGCGCAAGCGCGAGGCGATCTGGGTCGCGGCGGGCGGCGGCGTGCTGATGCTGGGCGCGGTGGCGCTGTTCCTCAGCCGGCCGGGCTTCGACGAAGCGTCGGTAGTGCCGGTGCCCAAGGCGGCGGCAGCGGCGGGCGCGGCGACCGCGGCGGCGCAAGGCAAGCTGGTCTGCACCCTGGTGCCCGAACGCAGCCGAGTGATCGTCTCCGCCACCGACAATGTCGATCTCGATGTCGGCAAGGACGGCTGCATCAACAGCCGCACCCAATATGCCGAGGCCGGCACGCACTGGCAGCGCATCCTGGTGCCGGACCAGGAAGCCAATGTCTCGGTGCTCGACTTCGATCCCGCCACGGGCACCTATACCAATACCCGCTACCTGCTCTCCTCCGAGCAGATGAAGCAGGCGCGGGCGCTGCGTAAGGGCGTGCCGCTGAAGGAATGCTCGTCCGACCAGGCCAAGCGCGCCGAGCTGGCGACGCAGCAGCAGAACATCCGCACCGCGCTGCCGGCGGTCTACAACGAGAAGCTGGTATACAAGTGCGCGGCTTCGGGCGGGGCCCCGGCCGCAGCCGCGACGCCGGCGGCGAAGTAACTTCCGTCACCCCGGCCTTGCGCCGGGATCCCGCTTCTTCCTCCACGAGACAAGTGCAGCGGGACCCCTGCGCAAGGCCGGGGTGCCGAGGGAATGGGCCTACTGGATCAGGCCCGATCCACCCGCGCGGCGAAGCAGCCGCGCTTCGCATTGTGGACATGCAGATAATCGACCGCCGGATCGGCGAACATCCGCGCGATCAGCGGCTCGAGCGCATTGCCCTCGACCACGTCGGCATCGGTCATCATCCCCGCGCCGTCGAACGCGCGGACCGAGAGCAGGCGGATCGCCAACGGCTCGGGCATCCGGTTCTCGAACCGGGCCGGCACCTCGGCGCCTTCGCGCACGAAGATCGCATGCGCGCTGCGATAGGGTGAGGCGACGGGCAGATGCGCGTGGTTGACCAGCAGTACGGTCTCGCCCGGATCGACATCGACCAGCTCGACCCGGCACGGCGCATCGGGCTTCTTCTCGACCGTGAAGCGCACCACCTGCTCGGCGGCAAGCGCCTCGTCCGTCATGCCGTACAGCCGGCGGAAGGGCGCAGGGTCGATCCCCTGGATCACGTAGTTCATTCGTCGCCTCCCTCGCGCCGGAGCAGCGCGCGCTTGCGATCGACGCCGTACGCATAGCCGCCCATGCTGCCGTCCGAGCGCAGCGCGCGGTGGCAGGGGATGATCACCGGCACGTGATTGGCGCCGCAGGCGGTGCCCGCCGCGCGCACCGCGCCCGGGCTGCCGGCCGCCGCCGCGAGCTGGGCATAGCTGCGCGTCTCGCCCGGCGGGATCGCCCGCAGCGCCTGCCACACCGCTTCCTGGAAAGCGGTGCCCTGCACGTCGAGCGGCAGGTCGGTATCGCGCCCGGGGCTCTCGACCTCGGCAACCACCCGCGCGGCTAATGCGGAGAGCGCGGCGCCGCCCTGGACGATCTCCGCCGCCGGGAAGCGCGTCGCGAGATCGAGCGCATTCTCCTCGAACGCGACCCGGCACAGCCCCTTGTCGGTCGCCGCGATCAGCAGCGGCCCCAGGCTGGTCTCGGCGAGCGCCCAGCGAATCGTCACGCCGGCACCACCGCGCTTCCACACGCTGGGGCTCATGCCCAGCCGGGCATTGGCGGTCTCGTAGAAGCGGCTCGGCGCCGAATAGCCGGCCTCGTAGATCGCCTCGGTGACGCTGCCTTCGTCCAGCGCCGCCGCCGCCCGCTTCGCCTTGAGGCCGCGGGCATAGGCAGCAGGAGTCACGCCGGTGGCGCGCTTGAACAGCCGGTGGAAATGATGCGGCGCATAGCCGACCGCCGTCGCGATCGCGTCGAGCGAGACATTCTCCTCGGCCGCCTCGATCAGCGCGACTGCACGCGCCACCGCCACCCGGTCGCGCCCCACCTCATCTGGCTTGCAGCGCAGGCAAGCGCGATAGCCGGCCGCCCGCGCTGCCTCGGCATCGTCGAAGAACTCGACATGCTCGCGCTTGGGCCGCCGCGCCGGGCAGGTCGGCTTGCAATAGATGCGGGTGGTGGTGACCGCGACGATCAGCCGCCCCTCGAATGCGCGGTCGCGCGCTTCGAAGGCGGCCCAGGCCGCGTCTTCGGGAAGGGAGAGAGAGTGGGGCATGGGAGTGATATAGGCTTCTATCCCCTGCCCCACATCCCGGCGTTTGCGGTCAAAGCTAAACCGCAAGCTCCCCTCCCTGAAAGGGAGGGGTCGGGGGTGGGTATTTGCGTGCGATGCGGTGCGGTCAAACGGTCGGCCACAGTATCGCCATGCCTCCACCCACCCCCAGCCCCTCCCTTCCAGGAAAGAGAGCAAGAATAACTCATACAATAAGCCTCTTGCCCTGCCCGGCCAAACCCGCCACCGTTAGCGCTAACGGGCGCGACCCCGACGCCCGCAAGGGAGAGGCCATGTCCTTCTGGCGACGCACGCGCGCCCTGCGCTGGTGGATCATCGCGATCGTGATGCTGGGCACGATCGTGAACTATCTCACCCGATCGACCCTCGCGGTCGCGGCGCCCGTGTTCATGCCCGATCTCGGCATCGACGAGCATCAGTACAGCTGGATCACCGCCGCCTTTCAGGCCGGCGTCATGCTCCAGCCGGTGGTCGGCTATATCCTCGACACCATCGGGCTGCGCACCGGCCTCGCCATCTTCGCGAGCTGCTGGGGGCTGCTGACCATGGCGCACGGCCTCGCCTTCAACTGGCAGATGCTGTTCGGGCTGCGCGGCGCGCTGGGCTTTGCCGAGGGCACTTCGCACACCGGCGGGCTCAAGGTCGTCTCGGAATGGTTTCCGGCGAAGGAGCGTGGCCTTGCCGGCGGCGTCTACAATCTCGGCGCCTCGGCCGGATCCGCGCTCGCCGCACCCCTGGTCGCCTGGTCGATCTGGATGTGGAACTGGCGCGCGGCCTTTGTCGTCGCCGGCGCGATGGCGCTGCTCTGGGTGCTGTTGTGGCTGCGCTTCTACCGCAGTCCCGCCGAGCATCCCGACATCAGCGAAGAGGAGCGCGCCCATATCCTCGCCGGCCAGGAAGCCCATATCCAGGCTGCCGGCGCACGCCCCTCGATCGGATCGATCCTGCGCCAGCGCAACTTCTGGGGCATCGCGATCCCGCGCTTCCTGGCGGATCCGACCTGGGGCACGCTCACCTTCTGGCTGCCGCTCTATCTGGTGAAGATCCGCCATTTCGACCTGGCCGAGATCGCGCTCAGCGCCTTCCTGCCCTTTGTCGCCGCCGATCTCGGCTGCCTGTTCGGCCCTACTTTGGTGCTGTGGCTTCAGCGCCGAGGGATCAACCTGATCGACGCACGCCGCTGGACCTTCACGCTGGGCGCGGTGCTGATGACCGGCATGATGTTCGTCGGCTTTGTCGAGAATGCCTGGGCGGCGGTGGCGCTGCTCTGCCTCGGCGGCTTCGCGCACCAGACCCTGTCGGTCACCGTCATCACCATGGCCAGCGACCTGTTCCGCCGCGACGAGCTCGGCACCGTGGCGGGCATGGCGGGCACCTGCGCCAATGCCTCGATCCTGATCTTCTCGCTGCTGATGGGCAGCCTCGTCGCCTCGATCGGCTATAACCCCTTCTTCATCGCGCTCGGTCTGCTCGACCTGATCGCCGCCGCCGTGCTCTGGACGCTCGTACGAAAGCCCGCATGACCCGCAATCCCATCCTGCCCGGCTTCAATCCCGATCCCTCGATCGTCCGCGTCGACGAGGATTACTACATCGCCACGTCCACCTTCGAGTGGTTCCCCGGCGTGCAGATCCACCACAGCCGCGACCTCGCCAACTGGACTTTGGTCGCCCGGCCGCTCAACCGCGCGAGCCAGCTCGACATGCGCGGCGACCCGGACAGCTGCGGCGTGTGGGCGCCCTGCCTCTCTCACGACGGCGCGCGCTTCCACCTGATCTACACCGATGTGAAACGCTATGGCCGCACCACGGTCGGCGGCGCATCGGGCGCGTCCCTGCGCGACTTTCACAATTACCTCGTCACCTGCGAGACCATCGACGGCGACTGGTCCGATCCGATCCATCTGAACAGCAGCGGCTTCGACCCCTCGCTCTTCCATGATGAGAATGGGCGGAAGTGGCTGCTCAACATGCTGTGGGACCACCGCCCGGGCCGCAACCGCTTCGCCGGGATCGTCGCGCAGGAATATTCGCCGGCCGAGCAGCGCCTGATCGGCGAGCGGGTCAACATCTTCCCCGGCACCCCGCTCGGCCTCACCGAGGCACCGCATCTCTACCAGCGCGACGGCTGGTATTATCTGCTGACCGCGGAGGGTGGCACCGGCTGGAACCATGCCGTGACCATGGCGCGCTCGCGCAGCCTCACCGGCCCGTACGAGCTGCACCCCGACACTTACATCCTGAGCAGCCGCACCCGCCCCGATGCACCGCTCCAGCGCGCCGGCCATGCCGATCTGGTCGAGACGCCCGAGGGCGAGCCCTGGCTGGTCTATCTCTGCGGCCGGCCGCTCCCCAATCGCGGGCGCTGCGTGCTGGGCCGCGAGACCGCGATCCAGCCGATGCGCTGGGCCGAGGATGGCTGGCTCTACACCACCGGCGATCCCGGCATGCCGATGCTCGAAGTGCCCGGCCCCGAAGGCAGAGCACCAGTCGATATCCGCGACGATTTCGACAGCACGGCTCTGCCGATCGACTTCCAGTGGCTGCGCACGCCCGAGCCCGAGACGATCTTCAGCCTCGCCGCCCGGCCCGGCCATCTTCGGCTATATGGCCGCGAGACGATCGGCAGCCTGTTCACCCAAGCGCTGGTCGCGCGGCGGCAACAGGCCTTTTGCTATTCGGCAAGCTGCACGCTCGATTATGCCCCGCGCCATTTCCAGCAGGCCGCCGGGCTGGTCGCCTGGTACAATGCGTCCAAATTCCACTACCTCCATGTCAGCCGGGACGAGGAAGTCGGCCGCCATATCCGGGTGATGTCGGCGCTGCCCGATTCACCCCAGGCCGACGCGTTCACCGCACCCATCGCGATCCCGGAGGGCCCGATCGAGCTGCGCGTCGAAGTCGATTGCGAACGGCTGCGCTTCGCCTGGCGCGTGCCCGGCGACGCGTGGAACTGGCTCCCGGAACAGTTCGACGCCTCGATCCTCTCGGACGAAGCGAGCGCGCCGGGTCAGCCCAATTTCACCGGGGCCTTTGTCGGCATGGCATGCCAGGACCTGTCCGGCGCGGGGCTCCACGCGGACTTCGACTGGTTCAGCTATCGGGAGCGGGAGTTCAGTCCTCGCGGACCGGACGGCGCATAAGCCGGCGCAGCGGCGGGATCGTCGGTTTCGTGCCCGGCTTGCCGGTGCCGAAACGCGCGGCGAGCGCAGCCGAGAGATCGGCCAGGATATGCTCCTGCCCGCGGAACGCATGCGCGATCTCTTCCTCGGTCAGCGCCTTCATGAACGCGCAGCCATAGGTGTTGCCCGAGCGGCGCACGATCTTGGCGGCGCGCGATCCGGCACCCGACAGGCCGAGCGAGACGAGCGTACCCACCGGCAGGTCAAGCTCGGAGCCGAAGCGGAAGCCCGTGCGCGAGAAATCCTCGACCTGCACGTCGATCGGCGCGCCATCGGGGGTGCGCAGGGTCGAGGGCGAATCCGCATCGAAACGGATCGCGCCGCGGCGGTCGATATCTCCGAGGATCTCAAGCTTGGCGACGAGCAATTTTGGGCTCCATGGTTGGCGCACCGAGCCTAGCCGGAGAGGCGTTAACGAGAGCTTTGCGGATCCGGCGATCCGGGCTAGTTCCACCGCCACAGGGATGTTTCTGCGTCGAAACACGATCGTTACAACTGAAACGGTGAGTTAATGACGCAAGACACCTATTGGGCGCGGGCCATGTCCGCATCCCTCCCCCTGCTCCGCTTCCCGCGCCCGGCTTCGCGCAGCGCGCCTTTCCTCTTCCCTCTTGCCCTGGCCGCCTGTGGCGGCAGCGCCGGCGCACCCGGGCCCGCACCCACGCCAACCGCGACCCCCAGCCCGGCGCCCACGCCAACACCCAGCCCTACGCCAACCTCCACCCCGATCCCGCAGCCGCCCCGGGGGCCGCTCGCCGAGCGCATCACCGCCGCGCGCGCCGAAATGCAGGCGGACACCTGCTTCCAGGGCGGCGTCACCACCGGGTGCAGTTTCACCGACCAGCCCTATCGCCCGGGCGACTTCGCCATGGACCCGAATAGCAACGAGGCCGTGCTGGTCGTCGACGACTTCCCGCGCCTGCCCGGCGCGGCGATCCGCTTCCGCAAGCGGATCAAGAACTATTACCGGTTCGGCACCGCCGGCGCGCTGGCCAACGCCACCTCGACCTGGCGCGTGCCGACTTCGCTGTGGAAGGCGCTCGATCGCTTCGCCTATCCGGAATATGACCCCACCGAGCAACTGCGCGCCGTCGCCGAGATGGCCTATCGCATGTATCCGGGACTCAACCTCGACAATACCGGGCATGGCGCCACCGTCTTCCGCCTGATCGCCGACACCAATCCGGCCCAGCCGCTGGTGCTGCTCGACAAGATCGACCTGGTCGATGTCGCCCGAGCCGATTATTGCGACATCTCGGGCAGTGCCGCGGTGCAGACGCGCCTCACCGCCGCCGCGCAGACCACCGCGGACAATCTCGTTGCGATGATGCGCGCCAACAATGTCCGCTACGTCAATTACAGCGCGGGCCACAGCTACGAGGTGATCCGCGACAGCTGGACCACCGATTGCGGCACCGCCGCGCCTGGTGAAGCGGTGCTGCGCGACAAGCTGGCCGCCTATGCCCCCATCTACGCCGCGCTGTTCAGCACGCCCGGCGTGATGACCGCCCATGCGGCGGTGGAGAATGACGGGCTCGTCAACGCGCCCTATGACCAGAAGATCGCGCAATATTACAACCGCCTGCGCGCGGGCTATTTCGCCGTGCTCGATTCCAACCTCGACGAGGTCGGGCGCGGCGGGATCGGCGGCTTCCCGATCTGGCCGGCGCGGGCCGATGCGGACGTGTTCCTCAACACCGGCGTCGAGCCCCAGCGCCCCTTCCAGTGGAATACCACCCCGCTGCTCCAGCTGGACGGCTTCGGCCTGGCGCTTGAGCCGATCACCACGCCCACCACCTCCTGGGTCACGCCGTTGCTGCTCGCCCGGCTGATCAACATCCGCTTCGGCACTTTCCCCACCCGAAGCTTCGACGATGCGCTGATCGCCGACATCTTCGACAAGGTGACCCCGACGAGCTGCCCGACCCAGATGAACGGTCGCTGCGCCTATCAGGATCCCGCGCTCCACGGCCAGCTCGAGGCGGTCCGCCTCGGCTATCGCCCCCGCGAATATCCGGGACCGGTGATCGGGAACTGACCCTTCCGATCACCCGGCACGGGCGGCGTGCCCCGACGCCGTCCGTGCCACTTCCTTGACGGAAACCGATTTCATCGCCATATGCGCCGCCAACGAGGCGTTATGGCAGCGTGATCGGGCATGCGGGGAAACCCCAAGGGCCCAGGCTCCGTCTCGATTGTTTCCACGGCTTCCCTAGTCACGCGGGTCGTCATTTTTGACCCCGCCTTCGCACCTGGAGTCCGTCCGGCGTGCGCCGGCCGTATGCACAGGATATTCAATGCAGTTCAATGAACTCGGTCTCTCGGAGACCGTTCTCGCCGCGCTTGCCGCCAAGGGCTATAGCGAGGCGACGCCGATCCAGGCCAAGTCGATCCCGTCGCTGCTCGAAGGGCGCGACCTGCTCGGCATCGCCCAGACCGGCACCGGCAAGACCGCCGCTTTCATGCTTCCCTCGATCGACCGTCTGGTCGCCAGCGGCAAGCGCGCCCAGCCGCGCGGCTGCCGCATGCTCGTGCTCGCCCCCACCCGCGAGCTCGCCAGCCAGATCGCCGACCAGGCCCGCCATTATTCGAAGGGCACGCGACTGAGCGTCGCCACCATCTTCGGCGGCACTTCGATCCACAAGAACAAGACCGACCTCGCCAAGGGCGTCGACATCCTTGTCGCCACCCCGGGCCGCCTCGTCGACCTGATGGACCAGTGCTACGCGATCCTGATGGGCCTCGAGATCTTCGTGCTCGACGAAGCCGACCAGATGATGGACCTCGGCTTCATCCACGCGCTCAAGCGCATCGTCCGCGAGCTGCCCGCCAAGCGGCAGTCGCTGTTCTTCTCGGCGACCATGCCGAAGACGATCCGCGAGCTCGCCGGCCAGTTCATCAAGGAACCGGTCGAAGTGAAGGTCACCCCCGAGGCGACCACCGCCGAGCGCGTCGACCAGAGCGTGACCTTTGTCCAGCAGGCGGAGAAGCAGGCGCTGCTCACCATGATGCTGCGCGATACCGAGATCGATCGCGCGCTGGTGTTCACCCGCACCAAGCACGGCGCCGACCGCGTCGTCCGTCTGCTCGCGGGCAACGGCATCGCCGCCAACGCGATCCATGGCAACAAGAGCCAGCCGCAGCGCGAGCGCGCGCTCGGCGAGTTCCGCGCCGGCAAGGTGAAGATCCTGGTCGCCACCGACATCGCCGCGCGCGGCATCGACGTGTCGGGCGTCAGCCACGTCTTCAACTTCGAGCTGCCGAACGTGGCGGACCAGTATGTCCACCGCATCGGCCGCACCGCGCGCGCCGGCAATGACGGCGAGGCGATCAGCTTCTGCGCCGATGACGAGCGCCCCTATCTGCGCGACATCGAGCGGCTGATCCGCCAGAAGCTCAGCGTCGTGCCGCTGCCCGAGGGCTTCGTCGCCGCCGCCGAGAAGATCAAGACCAGCCGCGTCAATGTCGCGCCCAGCCGCGACGAGCAGAATGGCCGCAACGGTCGCGCGATGCAGCGCGACGGTCGCCGTCCGGGTGGCCCGCCGCAGCGCGGTCGCCCCGGCGGCCAGCGTGACGATCGCGCACGTGGCGACCAGCCGCGCCGCGACGGCCATGCCCCGCGTCCGGAAGCCGCCGGCGCCGCCGCAGGCGAGCCGCGTCCGCGCCGCTTCGACGCGCAGCCGCAGGGCGAGCAGCCCCGCAACTATGCCCGTCCCAAGCGCAAGTGGCAGCCCCGCCCGACCGGTAGCGGCGGCGGCCAGCGCCAGGGTAGCCAGGGCGGCGGTGGCCGTCAGGGCGGCCAGGGTGGCAATCGCGGGCGCTGATCCCGCAGCCTGCCACAAAACACACAGGAAAGGCCGGGCCGCAACGCCTGGCCTTTTCTTTTGGCTCCGGCTTTCGCCGGCGAATGACTAGTATCGATACGTCCTAGCGCCGCCGCGCCCGGATCGCCGCGTCTTCCTTGCCCGCGATCAGCCGCATCGCCCGGTCGGCACCGACGCCGCCTTCGGCCGCGCCGGCACGCTGGGCCGCATGGTAGAGCTGCAGCGCGCGCGGATAGTCGCCCGCCTGCTCGGCGCACAGCCCGCGATTGAAGGTGAGCGAGGGATTGCCCGGCAGCTCGCCGGCCATCGCCTCCCAGCCGTCGCACGCCCCGCGCACGTCGCGCTTGGTGAGCTTCACCAGGTCCTTGAACCGCTTCGCCTGATCCTTGCTCATCCCCTTGTCGCTCTCGCGCACCCGGATGTCATAGGTCGAAATGGTCGGCGCGATATCCTCGCGCACCGCATAGCCCAGGTTGCGCACGCCGTCGGCGATCACGTCCTCCACCGGCGCCGGGCGGTCGTTCTTGCCCTCGCACCAGCTGCTTTCCTGGCTGAACGGCTTGGTCGCCGAATAGACGATCCGGCCGTCGCGGTTGCGCACGATGCGCAGGTCGGCCTTCAGGCTGACGATCCGGCGGCGGCAGCGCAGCTCGACCTCTTCCTCGCGGATGCACTTCTTCTGGTCGGCGCTGTCCTTCTCGACGCAGCGCTTCTCGCGCCGCTTGAAGGGCTGCTCGTCCACACCGGTGGTGATGCCGCCGGTCAGCGAACCCTCGGCATTGCCCTGGCCGGTATAGCCGCCCATCAGGTCGAAATGCGTGCCCGACAGGCCCTGCTCGATCGCGCGCGCCAGCGCCGAACCGTCCTGGCCGCCGATCCGGTCGATCGAAAGCGAGCGCAGCAGGCTGGCCTCGCGGCTAGGCGCGGCGAACTCGCCGGTGATCTTCAGCACTTCGGCATGCGCGATGCCCGCGACGAGAGCGGCGAGCACGACGCCGCCAAGAATCCGCTTGTTCATTTCCCCAACCCTTCCCCCAAAAGGATGATGGGGTCATCGTTTACCATATGAAACGATTCGGTCCACGCGCGCTTTTGCCGCCGGTGGGAGAGTCTTCCACGAGAGCGAATCGGACTCGGGTTGCATCCCCGTGACACCGATGCTAACCGCGCCGCGACCCATAGGGGGCCGTATGGGGTTGCCACCGGAGTAATACTTTGGTGGAGCCGGAAATCGGCCCCCAATTCATATGGGCAGTAACCCGAACCTCCGAGAGGAACCGAAACGCGTGGAGAATTCCGCCGGTATCCAGGCAAGCCTAAGCGGACGCTACGCTACCGCCCTGTTCGAGCTCGCGCGTGATTCGAAGGCCCTGGCCAAGGTCGAGGACAGCCTCGCCACCGTCGCCAAGGCACTTGCCGAATCGGCCGACTTCAAGGCGCTGACCGCCAGCCCGCTGATCTCGCGCGGCGATGCCGCCAGGGCGGTTGCCGCCGTCGCCAAGAGCCTGAAGCTCGACGGCACCACCGCGAACTTCCTGGGCGTGCTCGCCGAGAATCGTCGCCTGGGCCAGCTCCCGGCGATCATCCGCGCGTTCCGTCAGCTCGCAGCCGCGCATCGCGGCGAGACGACCGCGCTGGTCACCTCCGCCCATCCGCTTTCCGCCGATCAGGTCGACGCGCTCAAGCAGCAGCTGCGCACCCGCATCGGCCGGGAAGTGGCCGTCGACCTTTCGGTCGATCCCTCGCTCCTTGGCGGGCTGGTCGTGAAGATCGGCAGCCAGATGATCGATAGCTCGATCAAGACCCGACTGAACTCCCTCGCGCACGCGATGAAAGGCTGAAGGCTAAGACAATGGATATCCGCGCCGCAGAAATCTCGAAGGTCATCAAGGACCAGATCGCCAATTTCGGCACCGAGGCCCAGGTTTCGGAAACCGGCCAGGTGCTCAGCGTCGGTGACGGCATCGCGCGCATCCACGGTCTGGACAATGTCCAGGCCGGCGAGATGGTCGAGTTCGCCAATGGCGTGCAGGGCATGGCGCTCAACCTCGAAGCCGACAATGTCGGCGTCGTGATCTTCGGCTCGGACGCCGAAATCCGCGAGGGCGACACCGTCAAGCGCACCGGCACCATCGTGGACGTTCCCGTCGGCAAGGGCCTGCTCGGCCGCGTCGTCGATGGCCTCGGCAACCCGATCGACGGCAAGGGCCCGATCGTCGCCGAGAAGCGCAGCCGCGTCGAAGTGAAGGCGCCGGGCATCATCCCGCGCAAGTCGGTGCACGAGCCGGTGCAGACCGGCCTCAAGGCGATCGACGCGCTCGTGCCCGTCGGCCGTGGCCAGCGCGAGCTGATCATCGGCGACCGTCAGACCGGCAAGTCGGCCGTCGCGATCGACACCTTCATCAACCAGAAGACCGTCAACGCCGGCACCGACGAGAGCAAGAAGCTCTACTGCGTGTACGTCGCCGTCGGCCAGAAGCGCTCGACCGTCGCGCAGCTGGTGCGCACGCTCGAAGAGAATGGCGCGATGGAATATTCCATCGTCGTCGCCGCGACCGCTTCGGACCCCGCGCCGCTGCAGTTCCTCGCGCCGTACACCGGCACCGCGATGGGCGAGTATTTCCGTGACAACGGCATGCACGCGCTGATCGTGTTCGACGATCTGTCGAAGCAGGCCGTCGCCTATCGCCAGATGTCGCTGCTGCTCCGCCGTCCGCCGGGCCGCGAAGCTTATCCGGGCGACGTGTTCTATCTTCACAGCCGCCTGCTCGAGCGCGCTGCCAAGCTCAATGACGCCAATGGCAACGGCTCGCTCACCGCGCTGCCGATCATCGAGACCCAGGCGGGCGACGTGTCGGCCTATATTCCGACCAACGTGATCTCGATCACCGACGGCCAGATCTTCCTCGAGACCGACCTGTTCTTCGCGGGCATCCGCCCGGCGATCAACGTGGGTCTGTCGGTGTCGCGCGTCGGTTCGTCGGCGCAGACCAAGGCGATGAAGAAGGTCGCCGGCTCGATCAAGCTCGAGCTCGCCCAGTATCGCGAAATGGCTGCGTTCGCGCAGTTCGGCTCGGACCTCGACGCCTCGACCCAGAAGCTGCTCAACCGCGGCGCGCGCCTGACCGAGCTGCTCAAGCAGCCGCAGTTCTCGCCGCTGCCGTTCGAGGAGCAGACCGCGTCGATCTACGCCGGCACCCAGGGCTTCCTGGATGCCGTCGCGGTGCAGGACGTGGTGCGCTACGAAGCGGCGATGCTCGCCGACCTTCGCGCGAACCATGCCGATGTCCTTACCACGATCCGCGACACCAAGGATCTGGGCGACGAAGTGAAGGCGAAGCTGAAGGCCGCGCTCGAAGCGTTCGCCAAGACCTTCGCCTGATCCGCAGTCGATGGCCGACCACTCCCTCCTCGCGTGGACGCTGCTGAGCGTCGGCCTTGTGCTGACGCCCGGCCCGGACACGATGCTCGTCGCGGGTCACGCGGCGCGCGGAGGCGTGCGGGCGGGTCTGGCAGCAGTGTCCGGGGTTGCCCTGGGCGGGCTGTGGTACATGGCGCTGTGCGGCTTCGGCTTCCTCGCCGTGCTCACGGTCTTCCCGGCGCTGTTCACGGTGGTGAAGACCGCCGGTGCGATCTACCTCGCCTGGCTCGGCTACAAGCTGATCCGCGGCGCGGTGCGCTCGGCACCGGCCGCCACCACTGCGGCGCCGGCGCTTGGCAAGCCCTTCTGGCAGGGCCTGCTCACCACCGCGCTCAACCCCAAGGTCGCCTTGTTCTTCCTCGCGATCCTGCCGCAGTTCGTCGGCACCGGTCCGGAGGCGCCGCTCAAGGGCGCGCTGCTGATCGCGGTGCCCTATGTGCTCGGCGCCTTCTGGCTCGCCGGTGTAGCATTCGTCGCTGCCCGCGCGGGCCGTGCCGCCAAGCAGAGCAGCGCGATGCGCTGGATCGAAGGCGTTCTCGGCGTCGCATTTGTTGGTCTCGCGGGCCGTCTGGCCCTTGCTCGGAATACCTAAATGGCAAGCCTCAAGGCACTCAAGATCCGGATCAACTCGGTCAAGTCGACCCAGAAGATCACCAAGGCGATGAAGATGGTCGCCGCCGCCAAGCTGCGCCGCGCGCAGGAAGCGGCCGAGGCCGGGCGCCCCTATGCCCAGCGTCTCGAAGGCGTCGTCGCCAGCCTCGCCTCGAAGGTGACGCTGAGCGAGAGCTCGCCCAAGCTGCTCGCCGGCACCGGCAAGGATGACGTTCACCTGCTCGTCGTCGCCACCAGCGACAAGGGCCTGGCCGGCGCGTTCAACACCAACATCGCCCGCCTCGCCCGCCGTCATGCCGAAAGCCTGATGGCGCAGGGCAAGACGGTGAAGATCTACACGATCGGCCGCAAGGGCCGCGCGCCGCTCAACCGCCTGTTCCCGAAGCACATCGTGCATTCGGTCGAGCCCGGCGATCTCGGCAAGCTGACCTTCGCCGATGCGCGCGCCTTCGCCAACGACATCATCGCCCGCTACGAGGCCGGTGAGTTCGACGTGGCGACGCTCTTCTATTCGAACTTCAAGTCGGTGCTTACCCAGGAGCCGACCGCGCAGCAGATCGTGCCGGTCGCGATCCCGCAGGGCGAGGCCCAGGCCGTGTCGAGCGGCGCCGCCGTCACCTATGAGCCGGATGAGGAATCGATCCTCGCCGACCTGCTGCCGCGCAACGTCGCGATCCAGCTTTACCGCGCGATCCGCGAGAACGCCGCGTCGGAGCAGGGTTCGAAGATGACCGCGATGGACAACGCCACGCGCAACGCCGGCGACCTGATCAAGCGCCTGAACACCCAGTATAACCGCCAGCGCCAGGCTGCGATCACCACCGAGCTGGTCGAGATCATCTCGGGCGCCGAAGCCCTCTGATGCGCTTCGCGGCTCCCTTCCTGCTGATCGTGGCTGCGGCCCCGCTCGCGGGCTGCGGGGCTGCGCATGATCCGGCGCTCAACGAGCAGCAGGCGGCTGCCGCGCAGAACCGCGCGCCCGACCGTGACAAGGTGATGGCCGATCGCTGGAGCGGCATCTTCACCAATCCGGCCGCCGTGGTCGCCGCCGCCAACGATTTCGGCTTCAAGGCCGAAGGCTATAGGGCATCGGGCAAGGGCTATGCCGCCACCGGCAAGGTCACCTGGCCCGAAAAGCCCAACGGCATCGCCGTCGAGAGTGTCTTCGAGGCGACCGGCCCCGCGGCCGACAGGATCGAGACCGTCCGCTTCACCTTCGACGTGAAGCATGACGCGAAGCCCGGGGAGCGCGCCCGCGATTCCTATGGCTATGTCCGCCGCATCGTCCTCGGCTTCCTGTCGCGCTTCGAAGTCGGCCCGGGCGACACGATCAACGGCGCGCTCCAGCGCCGCGAATCGGCGAAGGACGTCCAGCACGGCGTCTCGATCGTCGTCGATGCCAACCCGATCAGCGGCGGCAACGCCAAGGATCGCCACATCACCGTGACTTTCACCCGCGTCGGGGCTAGTGCCCCCGCCAATCAGACCCAAGGAAAGTAAGATGGCCACCGCAGCCCCGACCGCAGAGAAGCCCGCGCGCAAGCCGCGCGCCGCGAAGCCCAAGGCCGACGCTCCGGCCACTGCGCCGACGACGACCAACAATGTTGGCCGCATCAGCCAGGTGATCGGCGCCGTCGTCGACGTCGCCTTCGAAGGCGAGCTGCCGGCGATCCTCTCGGCGCTCGAGACCGACAACAACGGCAACAAGCTCGTCCTCGAGGTTGCGCAGCACCTCGGCGAGAACACCGTCCGCACGATCGCCATGGACGCGACCGAGGGCCTGACCCGCGGCCAGACCGTGACCGACACCGGCGCGCAGATCTCCGTGCCCGTCGGCCCGGCGACGCTCGGCCGCATCCTCAACGTCGTCGGCGAGCCGATCGACGAGCGCGGCCCGGTCGCCACCGACCTGCGCGCGCCGATCCACGCCGAGGCCCCGCTGTTCGTCGATCAGTCGACCGAGAGCGCGATCCTCGTCACCGGCATCAAGGTCATCGACCTGCTCGCGCCGTACGCGAAGGGCGGCAAGATCGGCCTGTTCGGCGGCGCTGGCGTGGGCAAGACCGTGCTCATCCAGGAGCTGATCAACAACATCGCCAAGGGCCATGGCGGCACCTCGGTGTTCGCCGGCGTGGGCGAGCGTACCCGTGAGGGCAACGATCTCTATCACGAGTTCCTCGACGCGAACGTGATCGCCAAGGATGCCGACGGCAACGCCATCAGCGAAGGTTCGAAGGTCGCCCTGGTTTATGGCCAGATGAACGAGCCGCCGGGCGCCCGCGCCCGCGTCGCGCTCTCGGGCCTGACGATCGCCGAATATTTCCGCGACGTCGAAGGCCAGGACGTGCTGTTCTTCGTCGACAACATCTTCCGCTTCACCCAGGCGGGCGCCGAAGTGTCGGCACTGCTCGGCCGTATTCCTTCGGCCGTGGGCTACCAGCCGACCCTGTCGACCGACATGGGCGCGCTGCAGGAGCGCATCACCTCGACCAACAAGGGCTCGATCACTTCGGTGCAGGCCGTGTACGTTCCCGCGGACGATCTTACCGATCCGGCCCCGGCAACCTCGTTCGCCCACCTCGACGCGACGACCGTGCTCAACCGCGCGATCTCGGAGCTCGGCATCTATCCGGCGGTGGATCCGCTGGACTCGACCAGCCGCGTTCTCGAGCCGCGCGTCGTCGGCCAGGAGCATTACGAGACCGCCCGTGCGGTCCAGTCGATCCTGCAGAAGTACAAGTCGCTGCAGGACATCATCGCCATCCTCGGCATGGACGAGCTGAGCGAAGAAGATAAGCTGACCGTCTCGCGCGCCCGCAAGATCCAGCGCTTCCTCTCGCAGCCCTTCCACGTCGCCGAAGTGTTCACCGGCATCCCCGGCGCCTTCGTGCAGATCGAGGACACGATCCGCTCGTTCAAGGCGGTGGTGAACGGCGAGTATGACCACCTGCCGGAAGCAGCCTTCTACATGGTCGGTGGCATCGACGACGCCATCGCCAAGGGCAAGAAGCTGGCCGAAGAGGCGTAAGCCAAATCTAGCCCCTCCCCCTCGGGGGAGGGGTTGGGGTGGGGCCTGTCCGCGGGCTCCGGTCTCGGTGAGACTCCTGCCCCACCCCCGACCTCTCCCCTGAAGGGGAGGGGCTTTGAGAGAAAAGCAATGTCCCTGCACTTCGAACTCGTGACCCCCGAAAAGCTCCTCCGCTCGGAGGAAGTGCACATGGTCGTCGTCCCCGGCACCGAGGGCGATTTCGGCGTGCTCGAAGGCCATGCCCCGCTGATGTCGACCATCCGCGACGGCAATCTCGAGATCTACAAGGCCGGCGCGACCACGCCGGAGACGATCCGCATCGAAGGCGGGTTCGCCGAAGTGAACGAGAAGGGCCTGACGGTCCTCGCCGAAAAGGCCGGCTAAGGCCGCCCCGAAACTCGCCCGCCCGAATGGGCAGGGCTGGACAAGGCCGGGCGCAATGCCCGGCCTTTTCTGTTTTCGGTGTCCGCCGTGAATCAGAATCCCGGATGCTGCCTTCGCCGCCCGATGTGCCCCGGCGCCCCCTGTCCATCGCCCGTCCCCTCCGGTAACCATTTCTTCTCGCATGACCGCTAGCCCGGCATCCGGGGGGAGGAACGATGGCAACATCCGCAGCGCCGCAGGCAGCCTTGCCCACCGGATCGACCCGCCTCGGCGACCGCACCGTTGCTCCCGGCATATTGGTCGCGCTGCTCGGCGGGTGGCTCGCCCTCGACAATATCCTGCTCTGGCGCTTCCTCGGCCTGATCTCGACCGGGGTCACCGCGTTGCTGGCCCTGCTCGTCGCCGGTCTGGTCATCTGGATCGCAAGGCGGGTGCCCGATCGCGGCAACGGTCCGACCCTGCGCCTGCTCGCCTTCTGCGCCGGCATCGCGCTGGTCGTCTTCCTCCTCGGCGGCGAGGGGCGCTTCTTCTACGCCACCACCGACTGGCAGGTGCGCGGCGCGGTGCTGCGCGACATGGCGCTCAATCCCTGGCCCTTCGTCTATGATGTCGCCCCCTCGCCGCAGATGCTGCGCGCGCCGCTCGGCATGTATCTGGCGCCCGCGGCGGTCGGCCGGGTCGGAGGCCAATATGCCGCGGAGTTGGCGCTGCTCGTCCAGAACAGCCTGATCCTCGCCGCGATCCTCGCGCTCGGCGCCACGCTCTTCTCCACCACCCGCGCCCGCGTGATCGCGCTGACGATCCTGATCGGCTTCAGCGGACTCGACGCGATGGGCCAGGTCCTGGCGGGCCAGCCGATCAGCTGGAATGCCGAGCGCTGGAGCGTCGCGGTCTATTCCTCGCATATCAGCCAGCTGTTCTGGACGCCGCCGCACTGCCTGGCCGGCTGGATCGGCGCGCTGCTCTATCTGCTCTGGCGCGACAACCGGCTCACGCTCGCCGGCTTCCTTACCCCGCTGCCCTTGCTCGCCCTCTGGTCGCCGCTGTCGCTGATCGGCCTGATGCCGTTTGCCGCTCATGCCGGCATCGAGGCGCTTCGCAAGGGGAGCCTGAACCCTGCTGCAGTGATCGCCCCCGCCGCGGCGACCCTGATGGCGATCCCCGCCCTGCTCTATCTGGCCACGGGCAGCGACGCGGTCGGCGGCAGTGCGGCGGCGCTGCCGCTCCACCAATATATCGTGTTCGAGATCTGCGAGGTCGGCCTCTATCTGCTGCCGCTCTGGTTCATCGGCCGCAATGCGCGTTTCGGTGGGGCAACGCTGGCGATCGTCACGCTGGTGCTGCTGGTGGTTCCCTATGGCCAGGTCGGCCAGTCGAACGACTTCACCATGCGCGCGTCGATCCCCGCTCTGGTGGTGCTCGCGTTCGCGGTAGCCGACCAGC
Organism: Sphingomonas sp. OTU376; assembly: GCF_038440415.1. Lineage (NCBI taxonomy): Bacteria > Pseudomonadati > Pseudomonadota > Alphaproteobacteria > Sphingomonadales > Sphingomonadaceae > Sphingomonas > Sphingomonas sp. OTU376. The sequence continues at coordinate 19,105 of NZ_JASATQ010000057.1, forward strand.
TGGTCAAGGCGCCGTCACCGGGCAAGCGGCTGTGGTGGAACCTGCTGGTCGCATCGCTCGCGATCGGGGCGATCACTCCGGCCTTCGAGATCTGGCGCGCCGTCACCCTGCCGCGCGCGCCGCATATCCGTTGCAGTTATTTCGGCGTCGTGCCCGGCGGCTACATGACCTATGTCGCGCCGCTCTCCCGCGCACCTTCGCTGATCGCCCCGCGCGATCCGGCAAGGTTCCGCCCGGATGACCGCCAGCCCTGCTGGGACGGCCCCTGGCCCGGGCCCCAGCTGTTCATCGCGCCCGAGCGGCACTGATCGCTATCTGGTGACCCGGCGATACGCCCAGCGCATCGGCTTGCTGCCATCGGCCAGCGAGATCTCCGCCATCAGCATCTCGCCTTCGCGCCAGTAGCGGATGCGCTGGGGGTAATCATGCGCGGTATCGAGGAACTCCACGCTTTGCGCCCCGATCCCGCCGGGCTTCACCTTGAAATCGGCCGGCGCCTGGCCCGCAGGCTCGGCATGGAATACCAGCGCGTCGCCGGCCCCCTCGATCCGCATCGTCTCGCGCTGCTCGCCCTTGGGCGAGGTGATTACCGTCTCGCCGCGCAGCACGCCGTCGGCGCCGCCCGGCTGCCAGGTCTCGCACGTCATCCGGCCGTTCCGCGGCTCGGTGCACCACTTTCCGATCAGCCAGTCGAACGACTCCGGAGACAGGCCGATGCCCGCAAGCAGCATGAGGTTGGCAATCATCGTCGATTCTCTCGTTTGCACCAGCCGATAGCCCCGCGCGCCGACACTGGCTTGAACCGACACGACATGCGAGGCTGGCGCAATGGACTATGCCGAGCTGCCCCTGCCGCCCGCGCTGGACGGGCTGGTCGCCTCGGTCTGGACGCTGGCCGCCAGCCAGCCCGGCTGGGTCGAGCATGAGGCAACGCCCGACGGCTGCATCGAGCTGATCCACCGCTATGCCGGCCGCTCGACCTGGCGGCGCGACCAGCCCGGATATTTCGCCACCGGCCTTTCACCGCATCCGATCCGCTTCGGTTTCAGCGGCGATGCCCGTTTCACCGCGATCAAGCTCTGGCCCTGGGCCTGGCACACGCTGGGCGGCGCACCCTGCCCCGGCTTCGCCGATGACTGGATCGCGCTCGCGCCGGGTTCGACGCTCGCCGCCTTGCTGGAAGGCGACCCGGTCGCCAATCTTGCCCGGGCGCTGGCCGGCACAACGCCGCCGCCGCTCGCCCGGGCGATCCTTGCATCGCGCGGCGTCGGCGAGATTACCGCCCGTACCGGCCTGCCCCCGCGCCAGCTCCAGCGCATCTTCGCGCGCGAGCTGGGTATGGCCCCGCGCACCTATCTGCGCCTGCTCCGCTTCCGTGCGGCCTTGCGGGACGTCCAGCAGGCCGGGGACAATCTCGCCGATACCGCTGCCGCGCGCGGCTATGCGGATCAGGCGCACATGGCCCGCGACTTCCGCGAACTCGCCGGCGTGCCGCCCAGCGGGGCCCGCACCCGCGCCCGGGGACCATTCCTTTAACCCCGCACGTTTACCCGCAGGAGCAATCCGTAACTGCGCGGCGGTGATCGGGTTAGGTAAATATCAAGCCTTGGCCGGTAACACTCTGCCGTCGAGGGGACATTGGGTTCTGATGAGCGCTTTCGGACGACGCAGCGGATTGGGTGGTGGACCGGCAGGCCGGCCGGCGTTCGGCGTTGCGCGCCCGATGCAGGGCGGCGGACCGCTGCCCCGCCCGGTCGATCCCGCCCCGCTGGGCGGCGAACAGTTCCCGCCGATCAATTCGGTGCCGCTGCCCGGCCAGGGCGCCGCGCCCGACTCCTTCGAGCAGCGTGACCCCAACGGCCCGAGCGTTGCCAGCGCCGAGGCGCTGCAACGCCTTGCCGATCGCCAAGCCGCCTCGGGCGATGCCGGCAATTCGCGCGTCGAGGGATTCGAGGCGTCGATCCACCGCATCAAGGAACAGGTGCTTCCGCGCCTGCTGGAGCGCGTCGATCCCGAAGCCGCCGCCACGCTCAGCAAGGACGAGCTGGCCGAGGAGTTCCGCCCGATCATCGGCGAAGTCCTCGCCGAGCTGAAGCTCACCCTCAATCGCCGCGAGCAGTTCGCGCTCGAGAAGGTGCTGGTCGACGAGCTGCTCGGCCTCGGGCCGCTCGAGGAGCTGCTGGCCGATCCGGCCATCTCGGACATCATGGTCAACGGCCCCGAGCAGACCTTTGTCGAGCGCAAGGGCAAGCTCGAGCTCGCCAACATCCAGTTCCGCGACGAGGAGCATCTGTTCCAGATCGCGCAGCGCATCTGTAATTCCGTGGGCCGCCGCGTCGACCAGACCACGCCGCTCGCCGACGCCCGCCTTAAGGACGGCAGCCGCGTCAACGTGATCGTGCCGCCGCTGTCGCTGCGCGGCACCGCTATCTCGATTCGTAAGTTCTCGGCCAAGCCGATCACGCTCGACATGATGGCCCAGGGCGGATCGATGTCACAGAAGATGGCGACCGCGCTCAAGATCGCCGGCGCCAGCCGCTTCAACATCGTCATCTCGGGCGGCACGGGCTCGGGCAAGACGACGATGCTCAACGCCCTGTCGAAGATGATCGACCCGGGCGAGCGCGTGCTGACGATCGAGGACGCGGCCGAACTCCGGCTGCAGCAGCCGCACTGGCTGCCGCTCGAAACCCGTCCGCCCAACCTCGAAGGCCAGGGCGAGATCACCATCCGTGATCTGGTGAAGAACGCGCTGCGTATGCGCCCGGATCGCATCATCCTGGGCGAAATCCGCGGCAGCGAGTGCTTCGACATGCTCGCCGCCATGAACACGGGTCACGACGGCTCGATGTGTACGCTCCACTCCAACTCTCCGCGCGAGGCGCTCGCCCGTATGGAGAACATGGTGATGATGTCGGACATCAAGGTGCCGAAGGAAGCCATCAGCCGCCAGATCGCCGATTCGGTCGATCTCATCATCCAGGTGAAGCGCCTGCGCGACGGTTCACGCCGCGTGACCAACGTCACCGAAGTGATCGGCATGGAAGGCCCGGTGATCGTCACCCAGGAACTGTTCAAGTTCGAGTATCTGGACGAGAGCGCCGACGGCAAGATCATCGGCGAATATCGCTCGATGGGCCTGCGTCCCTATACGCTCGACAAGGCCAAGCAGTACGGCTTCGACCAGGCGCTGCTCGAGGCGTGCCTCTGATCGCCTGACCGACTAATCTGTGTCGGTGCTGTCTTTTCTCCTGCCCCTGGCGCTTGCCGCTTCTCCCGTTTCCGCGCCCGGCGAGGAGCCGAGGGACGGCATCACGCTCGCGCCCGACAGCGAGGCGCGCTGGATCGCCTTCGACCTGACGCCCTCCAACCAGATCCGCTTCGAGGCGGTGCTGAACGGCCGCCCGGTCCGCGCGATCCTCGATACCGGCCTCACCAACACGCTCGCCACCCGCGATTTCGCCACGCGTGCCCGGCTCGCCCTGGGCCGCAGCCAGCGCGCACTGGCGATCGGTGGCGGGGTCGAGGTCGCCTGGGCGCCCGGCGGCACGCTGGTCATGGGCGGGCTCACCCGGCGCGGCGGCCGCATCGCCGTGCCCGATGCGCCGGGCCAGGACCGGTTCGGCGCCGACCTGCTGATCGGCAGCGACATATTGAGCTGCTGCGCGCTCGACATCGACTATGCGGCGAGGCGCTTCCGCATCCTGCCCACGGGCCGCATGCCCTTCACCGGCCAGACCGCGTCGCTCGCGCTCCAGCGCGGATCGGAGGTGCCGGTCACGGAGATAAGGCTGGGCGGCGCGCGGCTGCGCCCGATGATCGTCGATACCGGCGACGGCGCCGCGATCACGCTCAGCCGCCCGGCCTGGGCCTCGGCCAATTATCGCGGCGCCACGCTCACCACCACGCTGGGCTGGGGCATCGGCGGCGCCTTGGTCAGCGAGGCCGCGGTCATCCCCGGCTTCATCCTCGGTGGCAATATCCTGTCCGAGACCGAAGTCCGCATCGAAGGCGAAGGCGGCTATTCCGCCAGTGCCGGCGCGGCCGGGCGAATCGGCACCGGCCTGTTGCTGCGCTACCGCGTGCTGCTCGATCCGCGCGCCGGCCGCATGGTGCTCCAGCCCGGCCTGGCGCCGCCACCGGTGCTCCGCTCGACCAGCGGGCTGCTGCTCGGCGCCGAGGGCACGCATCTGCGCGTGCTCCACGTCATGCGCGGCTCGCCGGCCGCCGAGACCGGCTGGCAAGAAGGCGACAAGATCTGTGCCGCCGATGGTGCGCCGGTCGCCGGCAGGCCAATCGAATGGAGCGCCGGAGTGCCGGGACGGGTCGTGGCGCTGGAACTGTGCGATGGCACCGCGCGCCGGCTGACCCTGCGGAAATTCTACTAGCTGCCCGGCGATCGTTGACGCCAATCCAGGTGAGTGTATTATGTAATTAATACACGCCGATGGGGAGGCAAGCATGCGTTGGAAAGCCGGAAGTGCTGCAATTGCCGGCCTGATTGCGGGAATGGTGCCGGCACAGCCCTTGATGGCCGCAGCCCCCTCGTCCCCATGCTCGCTGGTGCGGTCAGCCGAAACCGACGCGGTGCTGAACGTACCTTTCCGCGTCATCGATGGCCGCATCTATGTCGACGTGCGCGTCGATGGCGAAGGACCGTTCGCCTTCGCCGTGGATACCGGCGCCAGCGGCATGGGCCGTGCCGATGCCAGCCTCGTCTCGAAGCTGAACCTGCCCGTCACGGGAAGCGCCGAGACTTCGGACGCCGTAGCCACCGCGCGCGTGGAGACAGTGACGCTGGCCTCCGTCGAGCTTGGCGGCGTGGTCCGTCGCGACGTCAGGGTCATGACCCGCGACTATAGCGGCAGGATGGCGCCCGAAGCGGCATTCGCCGGAATCCTCGGCCGCGAGTTCTTCGCCGATGGCCTGCTGGTGATCGACTATCCGCGGCAAAGGCTCACCTTCACGCGCAGCCTCGCGCTCAAGCCAGGCGAACCGGGCGTGCTGGGCTATACGCGCGCCTTCCGCGTGCCGGTGACGATCGGTGGCGTCGCCACCGAAGGCAATCTGGATACCGGCGCCAATGTCGCGTTCGTGCTGCCGCAGGCGTTGTTCGATCGGGTTGGCGGCGGTGCGATCGAGGCGGCCGGCGAAGGCAAGCTGACCAACACGATCGTGAAGACGGGCAGCGCGACGCTGCATGGCCCCTTCCGCATCGGCGCGGCGACGCTCGCCGACATTAGGGTGCGGGTGTCGGAGAAATATCCCGAGCTTCTGGTCGGCGCGCATGCCCTGCAGCATTTCGCGCTGCTGATCGATCAGCGATCCGCAGGCGTCGCCCTGTGCCCGCCCGGGGCGAAATAGGCGCCCTCTAGCGCAAATTCAGCGCCACACTCGCCAGGATCACCGCGCCCAGCATCGCCATCACCTGGATGAACTGCCAGGGTACGAAGCCGACATCGTCGATCCGCTTGCGCTTGCGCCGGCGATGCTCGCCCAGGCCGCTGACCACCGCGATCACTGCCGCGCCCGCCGCGCCGAGCCATAATTGTAGTTGCATCGTCACAAAAACCCCCCAAAGGCGAGCGCGACATCTAGGGAGCAATTTCGCATGCGCCAGACCCTGTCCGTGCTCGCCGTGCTCACCACTGCCGTCGCCGTGGCCAGCGTCGCCACCGGCGCGCCGCGCACGCAGCGTTCCGCGATCGCCGAAGCCGTCTCGTCGCCCAGCCGCACCCCGGCGAATGTGGCGCGCGACCCGTATCGTCATCCGGTCGATACGCTCAGCTTCTTCGGTGTGAAGCCCGGCAACACCGTGGTCGAGATCTGGCCCGGCGGCGGCTGGTACACCGAGATCCTCGCCCCGCTCACCCGGGCGAAGGGCAATTACTATGCCGCGGTCGGCCCCGATTTCCCGAATGGCGGCAAGGCGGTCGAGACCTTCAAGGCCAAGGATCCGGCGCTGTACGGCCACGCCAAGCTCGTCGCCTTCCCGGCGGAGGCGGGCCAGCCCAGGGTGCCGGACGGCACCGCCGACGTCGTGCTGACCTTCCGCAACGTCCATAACTGGCGGATGGGCTACAAGCGGAACGACCAGGACTATTCGCCCGAAGCCTTCAAGCAGATGTTCGCGATGCTCAAGAAGGGCGGCACGCTCGGCATCGAGGACCATCGCCTGCCCGAAAGCGCCAGCGCCGAGCGCGAGAAGTCGAGCGGCTATATCAAGGTCTCGACCGTGCGCCGCCTCGCCGAACAGGCCGGCTTCGTGTTCGCCGGCGCATCGGAAGTGAACGCAAATCCGCGCGATACGGCGGATTGGCCCGATGGTGTGTGGACGCTGCCGCCCAGCTACCGGTTGAAGGATGTCGACCGCGCCAAATACGCGGCGATCGGCGAAAGCGACCGGATGACGCTCAAATTCCGCAAGCCCTGATTTTATCGTGCTAAACTAGGCATTAACCGTCCTGTCTTATGACGGTCATGTGCCACGCAGAATTCGAACCCTTCTGTCGGTCCTCCGCGAGGAAGTAGACAGCTACGCCGCGACGAGCGAGGAGATCGCCGCGCGTACCAATCTGCTCGCCCTGAACGCGGCGATCGAGGCTGCCCGCTCGGGCGAGGCCGGTCGCGGCTTCTCGGTGGTGGCGCAGGAAGTGAAGGCGCTGGCGCAGCAGGCGCGCGGCGCCTCGATCGAATTCCGCTCCGAAGTGCGCGAGCGCCTGGCGATGGGCGCCGGCATTGCCGACGAGATGGTCAGCGAGATCGAGGGCACCCGCCTGGTCGAGCTTGCCCAGGCGCTGATCCAGAACGTCACGCGCCATCTCTATGGCCGCAGCGTCGATCTGCGCGTGATGGCCTCGGACGCCGAGGTGATCGCCGCGCTCACCGATCCCTCGCCCGGGACGATCGCCGCGGCCGATGCGCGTCTGGCGATGCTCACTTCGATTTCGCCCTATTATCTCAATACCTTCCTCGCCAACGATGCGGGGCAGGTGATCGCCGCTTCCGATCCGCATGCGCGCGTGCGCGGCGTCGATCTGTCGAGCGCGCCGCAATATCTCAATGCGATGCACAGCCACCGGCGCGACGAATGGTTCACCGACGAAGTCTGGCTGAACCCCTATTCGGACCATCGCGCGGTGCTCGTCTTCGTCACCGGCGTGCGCCCGCGCGGCCATGACGGCCGCCCGCTCGGCGCGCTCTATGTCGAGTTCGACTGGGAAGGCCATATCCCGACGATCATCTCGGACAGGTCGCTGTTCGGCGAGCGCGACTGGAGCCGCACCAGCATCTCGATCGTCGACGAGCAGGATCGCATCGTCGCCAGTTCCTCGGGCAAGCGCTATGGCGAGCATGTCGCGCTTCCCGCCAATGCGGTGCGCGGCGCCGAAGTGCGCGGGGACAACACGATCGCCTTCGCCAGCGCCACCGATTATCACGGCTTTGGCGGGCTCGGCCTGCGCTGCGTGATCGAGCAGAAGATGCCGACGCTGGAGGAAATCCGCGCGGCGCTGGGTGGCTTGAACGCGCGGGGCTAAGTCGTCTCAAGCCTCTCCCTGGAAGGGAGGGGAGCTCGGATTACTTCGCCAGCTTCTCGATCTTGTCCTGCAACCGGGCCAGCTCGGCCTTGAGCGCGGAAACGTCGTCCTCGCCCGAGGTGGCCGGAGCCGCTGCCGGCGTGGCACCCGCGGCGGCGCCGGGCGCACCCGGGGTCGCGCCCGGCTTGAACGCCTGGGTCGCCGCCTCGAAGATTTCCATGTTGCGCTTGGCCATCTCGGCGAAGGGCGAGTTGGCGAACGCGCCCTCGACCGCCGACTTGAACTGCTGCTGGTTGCGGCGGAAGCTTTCCATCGAGGCTTCGAGATAGCCCGGCACCATCGCCTGCATCGAATCGCCGTACAGCGCGATCAGCTGGCGCAGGAAGTTGACCGGCAGCATCGTCTGGCCGCGCTGCTCCTCTTCCATGATGATCTGGGTGAGGACATTATGGGTGATGTCCTCCTCGGTCTTGGCATCGACGACCTTGAAGTCGCGCCCCTCGCGCGTCATCGCCGCCAGATGGTCGAGCGTGATGTAGGACGAGGTTTCGGTGTTGTAGAGGCGCCGGTTCGCGTACTTCTTGATGATGACCGGCCCAGTGCCCGCAGCGCTTTTCTTCATCTAGGATCCCCGCGTGAGTGAAACATATCTATCATCGTTTCATTCTGCGGCGCAACACGGGCCGCGACCGCTTCCGCTATTCCTTTCGCTGTTGCGCAGCGAAACTGCAACATCGCCTGAAAGAAGAGCCGCCGCGCTTGCCGGATTGAAGGCCTATCAGGAGGCGGAACGGCCCGCCGAACGCGCGCCCAAGCCCGCCATCGCCGCCGCGGGACGGGCATCCCTGCGCGATTATGGCGGCAGCGGCGTGCCGGTGGTGTTCGTGCCCTCGCTGATCAATCCGCCCTTCATCCTCGATCTGGCGCCCGGCAATTCACTGCTCGAATGGCTGGCGACTCAAGGGGTTCGACCGCTTCTTGTAGACTGGGGTACCCCCGGGCCCGCGGATCGCGACCAGGGCATCGACCACCACATCGCCGGACTCCTGCTTCCGCTGCTCGACGCGCTGGAGGAACCGCCGATCCTCGCCGGCTATTGCCTGGGCGGCACGCTGGCGATGGCCGCGGCGATGCTCCGCCCGGTACGCGGGCTGGTGACGATCGCGGCGCCCTGGCGCTTCCGCCGCTATGGCGATTTCGCGCGCGCAGCCATTGCGGCGCAATGGGAAGCCGCCCAGACCGCCTGCGCCCGGTTGGGCCTTGTGCCGATGGAAGTGCTCCAGTCCGGCTTCTGGCAGCTCGATCCCGCCCGCACGATCGCCAAGTTCGAGCGCTTCGCCCGGCTCGAGCCCGGCAGCGACCAGGCCGCCGCCTTCCTCGCGCTCGAGGACTGGGCCAATGCCGGCGCGCCGCTCACCTATGCCGCCGGCGCCGAGATGTTCGAGCGCTTCTTCCGCGCCGATCGCCCCGGCAGCGGACGCTGGTGGGTGCACGGCACGCGCATCCTGCCCTCCCGCCTAGCCTGCCCGGCGCTGGAGCTGCTCTCGACCACCGACCGGATCGTTCCCGCCGCCACCGCCGCGGGCCTGGCAGAGCGGCAAAGCCTCGCGCTCGGCCATGTCGGCATGATCGTCGGCGGCCGGGCGCGCGAAATGGTTTGGGAGCCGTTGCGCGACTGGCTTCTTGCCGCAGCGCACACTAAATAGCCGCCAAACGACAAAGACCACCGCAGGAGTCCTTTCATGACCAGCCCGACCGACGTCGTCATCATCGCCGCCAAGCGCACCCCTGTCGGCGCCTTTCTCGGCGCATTCGGCAGCACTCCCGCGCATGAGCTGGGCCGCGTCGCGATCGAGGCCGCGCTCGAGCAGGCCGGCGTGAAGGGCGAGGAAGTCAGCGAAGTCATTCTCGGCCAGGTGCTCACCGCCGCCCAGGGCCAGAACCCGGCCCGCCAGGCCTCGATGGCTGCCGGCGTGCCCAGGGAAGTGCCGGCCTGGAGCGTGCAGCAGGTCTGCGGCTCGGGCCTGCGCGCCGTCGCGCTCGCCGCCCAGGCGATCCAGACCGGCGATTCGACCATCGTCGTCGCCGGCGGCCAGGAGAGCATGTCGCTCGCCAACCACGCCCAGGCGCTGCGTGCGGGTGCGAAGATGGGCGATGTCACCCTGGTCGACACGATGATCAAGGATGGCCTGACCGACGTGTTCAACGGCTATCACATGGGCATCACCGCCGAGAACCTGGCCGAACAGTTCCAGGTCACCCGCCTCGAGCAGGACGAGTTCGCCGTCGCCAGCCAGAACAAGGCCGAGAAGGCGCGCGCCGAGGGCCGCTTCAAGGACGAGATCGCGCCGGTCACGATCAAGGGCCGCAAGGGCGACACCGTCGTCGCCGATGACGAATATATCCGCGCCGGCGCGACGCTCGACAGCGTCTCGGGCCTGCGCCCGGCCTTCAAGAAGGACGGCACCGTCACCGCCGCCAACGCATCGGGCCTCAACGACGGCGCCGCCGCGCTCGTCCTGATGAGCCGCGCCGAAGCCGAGAAGCGCGGCGCCCCGATCCTCGCCACGGTGAAGAGCTGGGCCAGCGCCGGCGTCGATCCGTCGATCATGGGCATCGGCCCGGTTCCGGCGTCGAAGAAGGCGCTGGAAAAGGCCGGCTGGACGATCGCCGAGCTCGACCTGATCGAAGCCAATGAAGCCTTCGCCGCCCAGGCGCTGTCGGTCGGCAAGGAGCTGGGCTGGGACGCTTCGAAGGTCAACGTCAATGGCGGCGCGATCGCCATCGGCCATCCGATCGGCGCGTCTGGCGCCCGCGTGCTGACCACGCTGATCTACGAAATGGGCAAGCGCGACGCCAGGAAGGGCCTGGCGACTCTGTGCATCGGCGGCGGCATGGGAATCGCCATGTGCGTCGAGCGCTGAGCGGGCTTTATCGCTTGCTCGACTGTTTTCATCGTGTGACGAAATATTTCCGATGAATGGGCCTTAGCGTATTGAAGCGCTAAGGCACATTCTGAATGTTGCATTAATGTCGTTGCTATTGAAATTTATCGCGTGTAACAGTCGCATTTCTGCAACAGTGCCCGCCTAATTGCGCGGCCCCTTATTTCCATATCTTGCGATGCGGAAACATGTCCGGCTTCTTTGCACCCTCGGACATCCAGTCCGAAGGGGCAAAAGAACCAATGAAAATCTCTCACTTGCTGAGCGCGACGGCGCTCGCCGGGTCGCTCCTGTGGTCCTCAGCAGCATATGCTCAGGATACGCAGGCGCCGACCGCGCCCGCCACCAGCGATGCCGAGAAGGCGCCGGATGAGGAAATCGTTGTAACCGGTTCGCGCATTCGCATCCGGAACACGATCGACGCTGCTGTTCCCGTCCAGACGATCTCCGCGACCCAGCTGCTGGGCACCCGCGGCGACGTTTCGGTCGGCGACGCGCTCAACCAGCTTCCGCAGTTCCGCTCGACCTTCAGCCAGGCCAACTCGACCGGCTCGATCGGCACCGCCGGCCTCAGCCTGCTCGATCTGCGCGGCCTCGGCACTGCGCGCACGCTGACCCTGATCAACGGCCGTCGCGTCGTCTCGGCAGTGCCGGGCAGCTACACGCCCGACGTCAGCACCATTCCGTACGACCTGATCGACCGCGTCGAGACCGTGACCGGCGGCCAGTCGGCCATCTATGGTTCGGACGCCATCGCGGGCGTCGCCAACTTCGTCCTGCGTCGCGACTATGAGGGCCTGCGCGTCCGCGCACAGGGCGGCGTCAGCACCTATGGCGATCGCGGCACCTATCTGGTCAGCGCGCTCGCCGGCAAGAACCTGATGGACGGCCGTCTGAACATCACCGCGTCGGCCGAATACACCCATGCGAACGAGCTCTACTACGCCGATCGCGACTATCTGGGTGCCTATGGCGGCACGCCGGGCTTCATCACCACGCAGATCACCACCGCGCCGAACCGCAACTTCGACGGCATTCCGAACACCGGCTTCGTTCCGCGCGGCGTCGTGTTCGGCAACCGCTCGATCGGCGGCACCGTCGTGACCACCTGCCCGGCGACCGCGACCGCGGCCAATGCGGCCCAGCGCGCAGCGATCTGCACCGGCCAGAACTCGCCGACCGGCAGCCCGCTCGCCTATTTCTACATGTTCGAGCCGGACGGCTCGCTGGTGAAGGACTCGCCGGCCACCACCGGCATGACCGACAACCGCGCGATCGGCGGCGGCATCCTGTTCGGCAAGTCGGCTTCGGGCGTCGAAGGCGCCATGCTCATGCCGAGCCAGGACCGCTATGTCGCGAACCTGCTCATCAACGGTGACTTCTCGAGCGCGTTCAAGCCGTTCGCCGAGCTCACCTATGCGCAGGTGAAGGTCCACCAGCAGTCGGTGCAGCCGAGCTTCACCGGCGGCACGCTTACCTCGACCTTCAGCGTCAACAACCCGTTCCTGACCACGGCCGCCCGCAACACGCTGACGACCATCCTGGCTCCGGGCGCGACGAGCTTCTCGCTCAACCGCTTCAACAACGATCTCGGCACCCGCGCCGAGTTCCACAACCGCAAGACCTATCGCGGCGTGATCGGCGTCGCCGGCGACCTGAGCAGCTCGGGCAACCTGCGCTACGAAGTCGCAGCCAACTATGGCCGCACCGAGAACTTCTACCGCACCGGCGGCAACGTGCTGGTCACCCAGTTCAACCGCGCAGCCAATGCGGTGCTCGCACCGACCGGCTATGCGGGCTCGAACTTCGTGCTCAACAGCGCCGGCCAGAAGGTCGTCTGCGGCGTCAACGCCGATGCCAGCACGACCAATGACGACGCGGCCTGCTACCCGATCAACCTGTTCGGCGAGAACCGCTACGATCAGAACGCGCTGAACTACATCCTGCACACCTCGACCCGCAACCAGTGGGCCGAGCAGCTGGACTTCACTGCGTTCCTGTCGGGCGACACCAGCGGCTTCTTCAGCCTGCCGGGCGGTCCGGTCGGCTTCGCGGTCGGCGGCGAATATCGCCGTGAAGACGCGCGCTCGAGCCAGGACGCGATCACTGCGTCGGGCCAGACCTTCCTCAACCCGGCAGCGACCTTCGATCCGCCGGCGGTGAAGGTGAAGGAAGCCTATGGCGAACTGCGCATCCCGCTGCTTGCCAAGCTGCCGCTCATCCGCGAGCTGACCTTCGAAGGCGCCGCGCGCGTCTCCGATTACGGCGGCACGACGGGTTCGGTCTGGGCGTGGAATGCGGGCGCGATCTGGGCGCCGATCCGCGACCTGCGCTTCCGCGGCACCTTCTCGAAGTCGGTCCGCGCGCCGAACCTGAGCAACCTCTATGCGACGGCGGCGACCACCTTCCAGAACGGCTTCACCGATCCGTGCGACCAGCCCGGTGGCACCAACTCGGCGAACAACATCAATGCCAACCCGAACCGCGCGAAGAACTGCGCCGCGGCCGGTGTTCCGACGACGATCACCTATACCGATCCGACTTCGGGCGCCGTGCTGACCCGTGCCTGGACCAACCAGACCACGGCCGGCCTGGCGGGCATCAACTCGGGCAACCCGAACCTGCTGCCGGAAACCGGCTACAGCTTCACGGTCGGCTCGGTGTTCACGCCCAGCTTCGTGCCCGGCCTGACGATCTCGGTCGACTACTACAATGTGCGCGTGAAGAACGTCATCTCGGGCCTGACCGGCCAGGCGATCATCAATCGCTGCTATGACGATCCCTCGGGCATCAACAACATCTTCTGCGCCGCGGTCTTCCGCCGCAGCAGCACGAATGCGGTTGAGAACCTCACGTTCAACGGCCAGTCGACCCGTCAGATCGACCAGTCGACCTTCAACCTGGCGCTGGCCGGCAACGGCAACAGCTTCATCAACCAGCCGTACAACTTCGCCAAGCTGGCGACCCGCGGCATCGACATCGACGTCGGCTACGAGAAGAAGTTCAACGACGACTTCGCGATCAGCCTGCGCACGGTGGTCAGCTATGTGATGGATCGTCTGTCCTACAGCTACATCACGGAGCCGAACCGCTACGATCGTATCGACAGCACGCTGGGCGATCCGAAGTGGCAGGGCCAGTTCACCGCGAACATCAAGCTCGGCCAGTTCGACGTGAACTACAACGCGCGCTACGTCGGCAAGCAGATCGTCTCGAGCCTCACCTACGAGACCTTCTTCCCGTCGCAGGGCCGTGCGGCGCTCAATCCCGATGCGCGTCCGTTCGTGTTCTACGATCCGATCGTCTACCAGAACATCCGTCTGGGCGTGAACGTGTCGAAGGACTACCGCCTGTACTTCGGCGTGGACAACGTCACCAACGAGCTGCCGCCGTATGACGCGACCGGCACCGGCAACGACGCGATCTACCCGAACATGGGCCGCTTCTTCTACGCGGGCGCCCAGGTTCGCTTCTGATCCGAAGCACCTGACAAACGGAAAGGGCCGCTCGAAAGAGCGGCCCGTTTGTTATTCCCAGATGCCGTCGTATCGCGGGCCCCGCC
>NZ_JASATQ010000058.1:0-32527 GCF_038440415.1 Sphingomonas sp. OTU376
CCCCGCCCCCCCCCCCCCGGGGGGGGGGGCGCGCAGCCCGAAATCCGGGCCGCGCGCCGCCGTGTCAGAGTTCCTGCAGGTTCACGGCCGAGGTCTTGCCGCGCTGATCGTCTTGCACTTCGTAGGAAAGGCGCTGGCTCTGCTGAAGCGTCGTCATGCCAGCGCGTTCGACTGCGCTGATGTGCACGAAGCTGTCATTTCCGCCATCCTCCGGGGAAATGAAGCCATAGCCTTTGCTGCTATTGAAGAATTTAACGGTGCCGATGGGCATGATCTGCTCCTTTCGCGAAGCGTGGAGTGTCGGACCGAGAATACAATCCGAGCCAGGAAGCGAGAAAAGGAAGATCTGCCCAAAGGCTTCAATTTCCGTCGCAAGCGACGACAGCAAGTTGGATATGGGAATTCCGAAGATAATTACAATATAATATTCGTCAATATTCCTATGTAAGTGCGCGACTATATAATCCACGATCCGGATTTTCACTTAAGATACAATCCTCCGCGTGCGGCATTTCCCGCTTCGCTACACCCTCCCGGGCAAGTTCCTGGGTGCGCAGCTTGCGAGCTTCGCGATGTTCGGCGGCCGCGCCCTCCTTCGCCCATGCGGCCGCAGCGACAATCGCAATGCGTTTTACGTTTTCGAGCTTCGCGGTGCCGGCCAAGGCGCGCTGGCGCGCCTCTTCCGCGCGGCAGAAAATGGCAGTCGGTTGCATGGATCGGTCTTTCCACTGGAGGGAGCAACGCTGTCTGGCATCACGATTTCTTGAGAGGCTGCACCAGCGTTGTGCCTTTCAGGGCTGCGCTGACGGGGGTCAGTTTGGGAGGCAGTGCCTTTTTCGGCTTGCGTGCCTCTTTGTTGCTTCGGCGTTGACCTTTGGCCATGCAATGTTCCTTCCTGGCGGTTTCAGATGCGTGTGAAGCGAATGGACAAGCGCGGCCTCGGACGCATTTGCGCCGGGGTGCCAGGACTTGGGCAAGGAGGCGCGCCGCGTGGTCGCGCGCACTCGGCGGTCGGTGTAACTATCGGGGAAATCTGCACAGAGGTGCTCCACGTCAGAGCGGGAGCATGAACTCTCAGTCGCAACCAGGCTCATGGCAGGCGGTGCGATACAAGCTATGTGGGGTGTCGATGGCGGTTACACCACCCCGACCCCGGTAAATCATCCCTTCGCAGGCCGCATGGGTTGTGCATGACCGCAAGCGACATGATATCGTGCAATGCAGCAATCGCTCCAGCCTGAGGCAGTTGCTGCATTGTCAGGGCTTCCGCCGTGGCCGGGAGAAAGCCACATGCGACGCCTGAACGACACCATCCAACGCCTTAATGCGCTGCGCGCCAGGCAGACCAGCATCCCGCAAGGTGCCAATCGGCTCACGGAACTGCGCGACTTCGGATCCAACCCCGGCGCGCTGCGAGCCTTTTGCCACACGCCGGCCAGGCTCGAAGAAAACGCAGCGCTCGTCGTGGTACTGCACGGATGCACGCAGGATGCCGCCGCCTATGATCGCGGCTCGGGCTGGTCCGAGCTAGCCGACGAGCAGGGCTTCTCCGTGCTCTTTCCCGAGCAGCGACGCGCCAACAATGCGAACCTGTGCTTCAACTGGTTCAATCGGGAGGACACGCGGCGCGACGGCGGCGAGGCGCTGTCGATCCGACAGATGGTGGCGGCGATGATCGCGACACACCGGCTCGATCCGGCTCGCGTCTTCGTAACCGGCCTTTCCGCCGGCGGTGCGATGACCTCGGTGATGCTGGCAACCTATCCAGAGGTCTTCGCCGGCGGCGCCATCATCGCCGGCCTGCCCTACGGCACCGCGGAGTCGATGCCGCAGGCCCTGGACCGCATGCGCGCGCAAGGTGGCCCGAGCGGGGCCGCGCTGGGCGCGCTGGTTACGGCAGCATCCGCCCACAATGGCCGATGGCCCAGCATCTCTATATGGCATGGCACCGGCGACATGACGGTCAGCCCCACAAATGCCGGACTCATCCTCGAGCAATGGCGCCGGCTGCACGGCGTTGCGGAAGCCCCCAGCGAGACCAATGCCGTAGACGGCCACGCCCATCGCCTCTGGCGGGATGCTGCAGGCCGCGAAGTGATCGAGGAATATCGCATTGCGGGGCTCGGGCATGGCACGCCCCTCAGCACCTTGGGCTCCGAGGCCTGCGGAGCCCCCGGACCCTATATGCTGGAAGCCGGCATATCCTCTACGCGCCATATCGCCCGCTTCTGGGGGCTGATGGCGACCGAGGCCGCACACGCGCCATTGCAGGTCCGGGAAACCGCCAGGGCAGATGCGAGCCAGCCCCACAAGGCAGATACTGCTACGGGAGTCGGGCGAATAATCGAGGACGCGCTGAGGGCAGCCGGGTTGATGCGCTGATAGCGTCGGAAGGAGCCCCCATGCAGCCGCCGCACGACCTCTACATCCAGTTGATCGCAGGGGTCGGCGCATTGGTGCTGATGACCGCGTGGCTGCCGATGCTGCTGCGCAAGATGCCGCTGTCGCTTCCCATCCTTTGCGTGGCCGCCGGCGCGGCGCTGTTCGCGCTTCCGGCGCTGCGCCCTTTCGCGGTCCACCCGCTTGCCTTTCCGGTGACGGTCCAGCGACTGAGCGAGCTGGTCGTCATCGTTTCGCTGATGGGTGCGGGCCTCAAGATCGACAGGCTGATCGGCCTTCGCCGGTGGGCGCTGACCTGGCGATTGCTGGGCATCGCGATGCCGATCACGATGCTGATCGTTGTTGGTCTCGCCTGGGGAATATTGGGTCTCGGCCTTGCCGCCGCGCTCCTGATCGCCGCGGTGCTGGCACCCACCGATCCGGTGCTGGCAAGCGACATCCAGGTGAACGGCCCAGGCGAAGGCGGCGAGGACGAAGCGCGCTTCGCGCTCACGTCGGAAGCCGGTCTCAATGACGGCCTCGCATTTCCGTTCGTCTATCTGGCGATTGCGCTGAGCGCGGCAGGCGTCGGCGCGGGAGATGCTCTCACCTGGCTGGCACGCGACCTGCTCTGGAAGACCTTGCTCGGCGTGGCCGCCGGTTATGCGATCGGGCGGGGGCTGGGCTATCTTACCTTCCACCTTCCCAACCGCGCCAACATCTCCCGCACTGGCGACGGCTTCGTCGCGCTGGCCGCCACCTTCCTCGCCTATGGCGTGGTCGAGATGCTAGGCGGTTACGGCTTCCTGGCGGTCTTCGTCTCGGCACTCGCCTTGCGCAACGCGAGCCGGGACCATGACTATCAGGAGCGGCTCCATGGCTTTGCCGAAGAGGCGGAGCGGCTGCTGATGATGTCGTTGCTGGTCCTGTTCGGCGGCATCGTGACCTATAGCGGGCTGCTCGCGCCATTCGATTGGGCGATGCTGCTTTTCGTGGCTGGGGTACTTCTGGTCGCGCGGCCGGTGGCGGGCATGATCGGCCTGGCGGGGACGAGATTGCCCTGGCGGGAGAAGCTGGTGATTTCCTTCTTCGGCATCCGCGGCATGGGATCGATCTACTATCTGGCCTTCGCCCTAAACCACGCGAATTTCCCCGATCCGCGCCGCCTTTGGGCGACGGTCGGCGCGGTGGTGCTCGCCTCGATCCTGCTGCACGGGATCACAGTGACCCCGGCGCTCCAGCTGATGGACCGGTGGCAGCGTAGGAAAACTGCTGGTTCAGGTTTGCAATGCGGCTAGTCGATAAGCCTGCAATTAAAAATAATGATCCAGATCAGTCAAATAGATCATTGCGGCCTCTATGGGATGCTAACGACTCGCAACAGGAAATTTCTTGGAACGTATATTCTTTTCATCCTGTTTGATCTTCGTCTCAGGAGAAATAACATGGCTGACACCAAGAAAGATGCAATCGCCCTTCTCAAGGCCGATCACCGTAGCGTGGAAGCGTTGTTCGAGCAGTTCGAAGGGGCTTCGGGCGACGGCAAGAAGCAGAAGATCGCGATGCAGATCTGCATGGAGCTGACCGTCCATGCGAAGATCGAGGAGGAAATCTTCTACCCGGCCTGCGAGGGCAATATCGAGGAAGACCTGCTCAAGGAAGCCTATGTCGAGCATGACGGCGCCAAGGTGCTCATTGCCGAGATCGAAGCCGGCGCGCCCAGTGACGATTTCTACGATGCCAAGGTGAAGGTGCTGTCCGAGCAGATCGAGCACCATGTCGGCGAGGAAGAGCAGCGCATGGAGGGCATGTTCGCCCAAGCGCGCAAGGCCGGGCTGGATATGGACGCGCTGGGCGAACAACTGCTCGCCCGCAAGACCGAGTTGCTCGCCACCTATAAGGCGAGTGGGCTGCCGAAGCCGGAGCTTACCACGATGACCGACGTCACGGTCTGATCGCAAACTACAAAGACGCCTCGTGATACGGGCGGGCGAACCCTTTGCCCGCCCATATCATTTCCACCTGCTTCTATCGCAGCGCCTGCGCTTCGTTATGCCAGCGTTCTGAGACCCGGCTCGCGAGCGTAGAAGCGTTTTGCTGCGGCTGGCACGAACCCGTCATCCAGGCCGGTAACGCCATCGCCGGGCTCAATACCGGCCTTGTCGAGCAGCGGCTTTGCCGCGTCGCTGGCGCCGATCGCCTTCAGGTGACCGAAGGCGTTCATCACCCATTCCACCGCTGCGCCTTCTTTCAACAGTGCAGCGCAGCCTTCTTCCGAAAGCACCACCGCCACTGCGTCGAAGATCTGCGACGGCGTTCCGGCGAGTTGCCCATCGGCCTTCCGCACCTTGCCGTCGGACAAGGTGGCGCCGCCCACCTTGGGTGCGACGATCACCGCCTTGGCTTTGGCCTTCTCGATCGTGCCAATGACACGCTCCAGTTCGGCGGTATCGGTACCATCCGCGATCAGCACGCCGATCGCGCGGCCTTGGAGCGTGTCCTTCATGTTCTTGTGGATCGACAGCGCATCGGACGGCGCGATCTCCACTGGTTCGCGCGCGGCCGGGGCCTTTGGCGGCAGCGGGATGCCGAGCCCGTCGGCTACCCGCTTGGCGAACGCTTCATCGACATTGCGAAGATTGGCGACCATCCGGCCCGGCACCTGGTCGAGCAGCCCGACCTTGGAGAGTTCGAACACGAAGGACGAGGCGATGTGCGCCTGCTCGCTTTCGGTCTGTGAGGCGAGGAACATCCGTGCCTGGCTGTAATGGTCGGCGAACAATTCGCTCCGTACGCGCAGCTTGTCGCCTGTCTCGTCCGGGCCGGTAGGCGCGGTGCTGGTGGCGAAACCACTGACGGGACATTCGCGCGGCCCGCCTTCCTCGCCATGCACCGCAAGGCTGTTGGGCTCGTAGTTGGCGCGCCCCTTGAGCACCGCCATCTGCATCATGCCATCGCGCTGGAAGTTCGCCATCGGGCACCGCGGCGCATTGACCGGGATCTGGTGGAAATTGGCGGTGCCAAGCCGCGATTTCTGCGTGTCGAGGTAGCTGAACAGGCGCCCCTGCAGCAGCGGATCGTTGGAGAAATCGATGCCGGGCACGATGTTGCCTGGGCAGAAGGCGACCTGTTCGGTCTCGGCGAAGAAGTTATCGACGTTCCGATCCAGCACCATCCGCCCGATGATCCGCACGGGAACATCGTCCTCGGGGATCAGCTTGGTAGTATCCAGAACGTCATAGGGCTGGGCATCGGCGAATGCCTGATCGAACACTTGGATGCCGAGCTCCCATTCGGGGAAATCACCCGTGTCGATCGCTTCGAACAGGTCACGGCGATGATAGTCGTTGTCGGCGGCCTGGAGCTTGAGGGCTTCGTCCCAGATCGTCGACTGGATGCCGAGCTTCGGCTTCCAGTGGAACTTGACGAAACTTGCCTTGCCGGCAGCGTTGACCAGCAGGAAGGTGTGGATGCCGAAGCCCTCCATCATCCGGAGCGAGCGCGGCAAGGTGCGGTCGGACATCGCCCAGAACAGCATGTGCGTCGTCTCGGGCATCAACGACGCGAAATCCCAGAAGGTGTCGTGCGCCGAGCCGGCCTGCGGATAGGCCCGGTCGGCCTCCATCTTCACCGAATGGATGAGGTCGGGAAACTTGATTGCGTCCTGGATGAAGAAGACCGGGATGTTGTTGCCGACCAGGTCCCAATTACCTTCGCGGGTGTAGAATTTGACCGCGAAGCCGCGGACATCGCGGGGCGTATCGACCGATCCCGCGCCACCAGCCACGGTCGAGAAGCGCACAAAGACTTCGGTCTTCTCGCCTTTGGTGAACAGCGCTGCCTTGGACAGGTCCGAGATATCGTCGGTCGCTTCGAAGAAGCCATGCGCACCAGTGCCGCGGGCGTGGACGATGCGCTCGGGAATGCGTTCATGATCGAAGTGGAAGATCTTCTCGCGAAGGATGAAATCCTCCAGCAGCGTCGGGCCGCGCGCCCCCGCCTTCAGGCTGTTCTGGTTGTCGGCGATCGCGATGCCCTGGTTGGTGGTAAGCACCTCCGTCCCTTCACCGGCCTTTTGATGCGTCTCGCCGCCATCGCCGCTTTGCTTGGTCTTCGTCGCCATGTGTCCGCTCCCGATTGTCGGCGGTTCAACCGGCGGCGCCACACCAAGGGTCCGTCGATTTGGCAAACTTGCTGCAGGTTAATGCGATTCCTTTCCTGGAGAGCAGGCTACGGTGCAACGATTCGGGCCGGTATGCAGGAGCGGATGCCGGCTAGGCAGTTGCATGAGATTGCTGGCGTTAGCGCGGCAGCGGGGCGCCGATAGTGGGTGGACCGACCTCTGGCGCCAGCCACCAAAACGGCCTGTACAACCGTCAGCTTGTATGATTCAGCGCTGTGTATGTGGTCCAACAGCGCAACCTGGGAGCGCTGACCCGAAAACCAATCGCAACCCGCAAAAACGGGCCATCTAACAAGTTGAACCATAGTGGGGCTGCGTTGCTTCGATGCATCGCGTGAACAATGGCGGCTTTCTGGTTGGCCGGCTGTAAGCTGGATGGCCGATATTGGGGCGCAAAGCCGCCGCCGGCCTGCCTAGGCCAGCGGCTAGGTCTGGGCTTGCTTACTGAGCAGATTGCCTTGATCGATTGCCAAAGTCGACAGTGACCACTTTGCTGTCATGGTCTGACTTGTCGGCATCGCCCCCGCCGCGGAGCTGGTCGAGATAGTCGGACCAATGCTGCATCATGCGCACGCGTTCCTCCCAATATTGGCCGCGCGCATAGGCACGCCGCACGCCGTTGTTCTCCATGTGGGCTAGCTGCCGCTCGATAGCGTCGGGGTTCCATAGCCCCATCTCGTTGAGCAGCGTCGCTGCCATCGCGCGGAAGCCATGCGCGGTCATCTCGCTGCCGCTGTAGCCCATGCGCCGGAGCGCGAAGGTGACGGTGTTCTCCGACATGGGCCGCTTCCAGGTATGGGAAGCCGGGAAGACATAGGGGCTGTGGCCGGTCAGCGGCCGTATCTCGTCGAGCAGGTCCAGCACCTGCCGCGACAGTGGCACCTGATGCGGCCAACGCATCTTCATCTTTTCCGCCGGGATCGACCACACCGCGCGCTCCAGGTCGAACTCGCTCCATTCGGCGCGGCGAAGCTCCCCGGGGCGCACGAAGACGTGCGGCGTCATCCGCAGCGCGAGCTTGGTGATCGCGTATCCGGGACAATCGTCGATGTCCCGGAGCAGCTTGCCCACTTCCTTCGGTCGGGTGATCGCGGCGAAGTGCTTGGTCTTGGGAACGATGATCGCGCCGCGCAGGTCGCGAGCGACATCGACCTTCGCTCGTCCGGTGGCGATGCCATAGCGAAAAACGCGGCTGATCACGCTGCGCATCCTGCGTGCGCTTTCATAGCGGCCGGTCGCCTCTACCTTGCGCAGCACGGCGAGCACTTCCTGCACCTCTATCTCGTGGAGCGGCAGGTGACCGAGGAACGGATAGACCTTCTCCAGCAGCCATCGGACCTTGCTGAGCGTCACCTCGGCCCGCTCCTCGCGGGTGATCTTGACGAACCATTCCTCGGCGACGCCCTTGAAGGTGATGTTCTCGTCGATCTGCGCACGAAGCTTCCTGCGCTTCTTCTCGACCATCGGATCGATACCGTCGGCGACCATCCTGCGCGCAGAATCGCGCTTGTCGCGTGCCTGAGCAAGGCTGACTTCCGGCCAGACACCAAGGGCGAGCGCCCGTTGCTTGCCAAGGAATCGGTAGCTTAGGCGCCAGTATTTGGCGCCGTTGGGCATCACCAGGAGGTAGAGGGATCGACCGTCGCTGAGCTTGTAGGCCTTGGCCCGGGGCTGGGCGTTCCTGATCGCGAGTGCGGTAAGAGCCATGTTGGTATCTCCGTCCGAAAACGGGTGGATCCAGGGCCGAAATAGACCAACAAAAGCGTTGGCATCTCGGCGGACCCGCCCAAATCTCGTCGGAAAGATATTTGGAAAAAGGCTTTTTACCCAGCCACTTACGCGACGCTCATGGACGTCACCGGACTGGGAAAATGGTGCCCAGAAGAGGACTCGAACCTCCACGCCCTTGCGAGCGCCAGCACCTGAAGCTGGTGCGTCTACCAATTCCGCCATCTGGGCACGGGGTAGGCGAGCGCCTCTACGGGGGACACAATCCCCTGTCAACAGCCACGAAAACATTTTGCGGATCATTTTATCGCACTGCGCAAAATGCCGGGCTTGCCCGCCCGCGCCGCTCACGCTCCCCACGCAAAATGCCGGCACAGCGCCTTCCGGCGCCGTAGCGAACGCACCCGGAGAAGCGCCCAGGCGGCATCCGACCGCGGCCCGCGCCCTGCACGGGAAAGCCGGGAGATTTGAGCGGGAAACCACCGCGCGCCGCCGTTCCCCAGCCAGATCGAACATCCTCCCCCGGTCAACGCGAATGCAGCCTAGCCACGACAGCCGCCCGCTGCGGCCGGCCGTCGCCCGGCTCCAGGCGCCAACAATCGATGTTGCCCGAGGCGCGACCGGCATCGCATGCCGGCGAAGCGGAGACCATGGCCCGCCGCCCGGCCCGAAGCCCGATCGCCCTTGTTTCACTACTGCAAAATGGATGGCGCCGCCTACAGGACTCGAACCTGTGACCTCCGAATTACGAAGGTGTCTGACGAGATATCCGGAGCAGTTGCGGGAAAGCTGCCCTGCCGCCTGCTCGTTCCTGGCGCCTTATCGTTGACTTTGGCCGTAAACGCCCAGCCGATACCCGAATTTCCTTTCTAATGCGAAACGGCAGCGTAGCGTTGGGCCTCGCCGACGACGCGGAGGATGTTGCCGCTCCACATTTTGTCCAGATCAGCGTCTGAATAACCAGCGGCACGCAGCCGTGCGGTCACGTTCGACAGCATCGAGATGTCGTCGATTCCCGGCAGGCCGCCGCCGCCATCCCAGTCAGCGCCGAAGCACACATGATCCACCCCGGCGACTTTGATCACGTGGAGCACCATTTCCATGTAGCGCTCGAAATCGGCCTTGCCCCAGATCGGCTGGGTCTTGTCGAGCTCCCGCCATTTCCGGGCAAGCTCCACCTGTTCCTCAGGCGACAGGTCAGAGATACGCTCGTACCGCGTAAACAGCGCCGCGCGTTCGGGCGTCATGTTCATGTTCGCCAGGAAAATGGTGCTGACGCAGATCGCCCCGCCCTTGGCCGCCAGCTTGCGGATACGTTCGTCGTCGAGGTTGCGGGGATGATCGAATGCCCAGCGGCCGCTGGAGTGCGACAGGAGCAGCGGCGTTTTCGACAGCTCCAGCATCTGGTCGAACGTGTCGTCGGACGCGTGGCTGGCGTCGATCACCATGCCGAGCCGGTTCATCTCCGCCACCCATTTACGCCCGAGGGGAGAGAGGCCGTTCCATCTGGGCTTGTCGCCCGAACTGTCCGCGAACTGGTTGTTGGCGCCATGCACCGGCCCCGCGAGCCGCACCCCGCGATCGTGAAATTCCTTGAGCAGCGAGAGGTCCTCGCCCAGCTCGTAGCTATTCTCCATGCTCTTGAACGCGACAAGCTTGCCGTCGCGGTTCAGCCGTAGCGCATCGTCGGGCGTCAGCGCCGGACCGATCTTGTCGGGGAACTTCGCGAGCGTGGAATCGATCAGGTCGGAGCGCCCGCGCGCATAGGCAAGCGCATCGGCATAGCCCTTGGGGGTAAGCGGCCCCTGCTCGGTATAGATGGCGAAGAAGCCGCCGTCGAGCACTCCGGCCTCCATCCGCTCCATATCGACCTGCACCAGATCGGTCGCCGGATCGTGATGGCCTGCGAAGCTCCAGCCCGGCCGGGCGAAATGCAGCGGCGTATCGAGATGGGTGTCGAGCACGAGGAAGTCCTTGTGCGCCCGGGGCGCCGCCGGACCTGCTTGCGGCGCGGTCACGCAGCCGGAGAGCAGCAAGGCGAGGAACACGAGGCGCTTGGTCATTTCTTGTCTTCCACCGGACGCAGATCGAGATCGCCATAGTCATAGCTGAAATCGGCGATCGGGCTTTCAGGCTTCATCGTCACGCGCGCGACCTTGCCATCGGCATCGAGCGCGAAGGTGACATAGGCCGGCTCGATCGCCTGGTCGTCGAAGCGGGTGACGAAGGTGTCATATTGCCAATGGAGCAGCTTGCCGGCCATGCGCGGCGTGGTCTTGAAGTCGATGCGCAGCCCGTCGGCGCCCCCAGTCACCGCGACATCGCCGTACCAGGGATCGCGATAGGTGCCGGCATAGCGTTCGAGCGGCAAGGCTGGCCCGACCTTGGCAGGCGCGGCCTTGACTGCCGAGAGCGCCGCCTTGCCGCCTTCCACGCGGTTGGTCATGAACTCGCCGAAGCGCCTGGGCCAGTCCTGATCGGGGATGCCGAGATAATGGTCGACCAGCATGTGCGCGACGCCGCGCAGCAACGCCACGTCCTCGGAATTGACCACCACCGCGATACCGACATCCTGGTCGGGGAGCAGGATCACATGGGTGATCGACCCGAACACCCCACCGCCATGTGAAATGATCCGCGCGCCCTTATAGTCCTCGACCTCCCAGCCGAGCGCATAGGTGCTGAACTTTGGCGTCAGCGGCGCGAGACTGCCCGGATAGGGCGTGAGCGGCTGGACCGTGACTCCCTTCCACATCTCCGCTGCCTGGGTCTCGCTGAACAGCCGCCCGCCGCCGGGAAGCGCGCCGTGGCCGAGCTGGATCTTGAGCCATTGCGCCAGGTCGTTGGCGCTGAGCGCGAGCCCTCCCGCGGGCATCGCCGCGCGGCCCAGTTCCTCGCGCTCGTCGAGCACCGAGTTCGGGCCGTCGCCGCGCACCGCGCCGCCGATCCGGGCATGCGGGAAGGCCCGGTCGGTAGTTGCCCAGCGCGCCTCATAGGTGGCGGTGGCGCTGCTCATGCCGCCGCGCTTCAGGACCTCGCTGGTCATAAAGTCTTCCCAGCTCTTGCCGCTGACTTCCTCGATCAGCTGGCCGGCGACCATGTAGAGGATGTTGTCATAGGCATAGCTGGAGCGGAAACTGGTGGCGGGCTTGATATAGGCGAGCCGCTTGACCGTCTCCTTGCGCGACAGGCTGCCGCGCGGGACGAAGAGCAGATCCCCCGCCCCCAGCCCAAGCCCCGAATGATGGACGAGCAGGTCGCGGATCGTCATCTCGCGCGTAACCCAAGGGTCGTACATGCGGAACCAGGGCATGTGATCGATCACCTTGTCGTCCCAGCCGATCTTCCCTTGGTCGACCAGGATGGCGAGCGCGGCGGCGGTGAACGCCTTGCCGGTCGATCCGGTCTGGAAGATCGTGTCGGCATCCACCTTCGCCGGCTCGCCCTGCTTGCGAAAGCCCCAGCCCTTGGCAAGCGTCGTCTTGCCATGCTCGACGATCGCCACCGCAATGCCCGGCGCACCGCTCGCCTTGCGCAGCGCTTCTACCTTGGCATCGAGCCCACCAGGCGGATCGGCCAGCGCCGGAGTGGCGAGCGCAAGCAACGGCAGAGCGAGCAGATGGCGCAGCTTCATGCGGCAGTCTCCTGGGGAATGGCGGAGCGACGGAGCAGCCGTGCCAGCCCGACGGTCAGCAGCGGCAACACGAACACGGCGAGGAACAGGTACGCCAACAACCGGTAGCCGTTGGCGATCAGCGCGATCAGTCCGACCCGGTCGGCGACGAACATGCAGACGAGCAGCAGCACTCCGGCGATCGCGGCCCGGGCCCTTGCTCCCAGCGCCACGCCGCGCCGCCGGCGCACCACCCCCGCCACCCGCTCGTTGATCGCATGCACCGCCCCAGCGCCGCTTTCGAGCAACGCCGCGAAGATCATCATCTGGAATGCCCAGTGGAAAATGGGCACGTCGAGCTGGCGCAGCAGGAAGTCCGACGGCAGCGTCTCGGCGCCGATGCCGGGATAGAAGGCGACCATGCAGGTGAAGAACAGGATCGCCGGCAGCATCGCCAGCGGCCCGGCGATCAGGCCGGCGGCCACCGCGTCTCGCGTGCTGGTCAGATGGCGAAGGACCGGCAGGATCACCACGGCGCCGATGATGTTGTAGCTCGCATAGGTGAGCCCGCCGCTCGCCCAGCCGCTCCACGGCGCGGGCGTCGCGAAGCCGTCGGCGATGCGGTCGCCGAAGCGCCACAGGCTCAGGGCGAGGAAGATCGCATAGACGGCATAGAGCAGGAAGGAGACGTACTTGAAAACACCCTCCACCGCCGAATTGCCGAGCGCGACAGTGGCGAGGATGGCAAGCGCGAGCGCCAGCGTGCCGACGAACACCGGCCAGCCGAACATCGCCGCGCCGATAGCGCCCGCGCTCGCGCCGAACACGGCGAGGATCAGCACGACGAACAGGATGTAGGCGCCCTCGAACGCGATCCAGGCGGGGCCGAGCAGA
Organism: Sphingomonas sp. OTU376; assembly: GCF_038440415.1. Classification (NCBI taxonomy): domain Bacteria; kingdom Pseudomonadati; phylum Pseudomonadota; class Alphaproteobacteria; order Sphingomonadales; family Sphingomonadaceae; genus Sphingomonas; species Sphingomonas sp. OTU376. The sequence goes on from NZ_JASATQ010000058.1 coordinate 12,798, forward strand.
TTGGCGAAGAAGGTGCGATAGTCGAGCGCGCCGACGAGGCGCGCATAGGCGAAGGTCGCGGCGGCGATGGCACTCCACAGCAGCATCGCGAGGATCATGCCGGCCAACCCGCCCCAAGGCCCTGCGGGGAGGAAATATTCCGCCAGTTCGCGCCCGGTCGCATAGCCGCCGCCGATGATGACGGCCTTCATCGCGAAGCCCGGTAGCAGGAAACGCTGGAACCAGCTCGATCCTGCTGCCGGGGCGCTCATGCGAGGCAGCTTTCGACCAGCGCGGCGAACGCCGGGCCGCCGCGCACCGGATCGGCGACGGGCAGGCCCAGGCGTTCGCTCTCGCGGGCCATGATCTCCAGCGCTTCCGCCTCCCCCAAGGCCGACGTGTTGAAGCTCACGCCGCCGCAACGGATGGCCGGATTGGTCCGCCGGCCGAGCGCGGTGGTGAGGTCGATGATCTCCTCGATGCTCGCCACCGTATAGCCGGCGGTACCGAGCATCACGGTGCGGCCCGGCTCGTGACAGACGACGAATACGTCCGGCTGGCTGCCATGCAGCAGGCCGAGCGACACCGCCGCATAGGCCGGATGCGCGAGCGACCCCTGCCCCTCGATCACGTCCCAATGCGCCGGATCGGCATCGGGCGAGAGCATCTCTGCTGCGCCCGCCTCGAAATCGGAGATCACGGCGTCCATCGGCATGCCGCCGCCGGCGATCATGATCCCGGTCTGGCCGGTAGCGCGGAAGCTGGTGTCGAGCCCGCGCGCCTCGAACGCACGCGCCAGAGCCAGCGCGGTGTACTTCTTGCCGAGCGCGCAATCGGTGCCGACGGTGAGCAGCCGCTTGCCGCTGCGCTTGCGCCCGGTGGCGACCGGGATCTCGGCCGGGGGTACGCGGATGTCGATCAGCCGGCGGCCGAGCAGCATCGCCGCTTCCGCGACTTCCGGAATGTCCGCCAGGCGGACATGCATGCCCGAGACGATGTCGAGCCCCGCCTCCAGTGCCTCGACCAGCGACTGGCGCCAGGAAGGCGGGATCACGCCGCCAGGATTGGCGACGCCGATCACCAGCCCCCTGGCGCCCTGTGCCACCGCCTCCGCGGGGCTCAAGCGCGGCAGGCCGGTGGATACGGAGGCCCCGCACGCGAACTCGCCCACGCACTTGTCCCCGGCCCAGTCGCGCAGGCCGAACGCGGTCTTGGCGAAGCCCGGCTCGGTCGTGTCGCCGAGGAAGAGAAGATAAGGCTGCGGCAGCACCAGCGCGGTGCCGCGCGCGCCGAAGGGCGCATTCATTCCTGTGGCTCCGATCAGAAGGCGATGTCGAGCGCGAGACCCAGCGTGCGCGGCTGGACCGGAACGGTCGAGAGATAGCCCGGGTTCACCGTGGCGACGCTGGTGGTGATGCGCCCCTCGCTGTCGGTCAGGTTGCGGGCATAGGCGCGCAGCGTCCATTTGCCGTCGAACGTGACCGATGCGTTGAGATCGAAGGTCGCATAGCCATCGACCGGCACCGACAGCGGATCGCTTGCCACCGCCGAGATGCGATCGCCGACGATCCGCACCGCGCCGCCGACATGCGCCCGGGTCGAGCCGCTTAGCGCCCAGTCGTAATCGGCGGTCATCGCTGCAGCGAGCTTGGGCACGTTGGGCAGCTGGTCGCCATCAGTGCAGTTCGGCGTGGTCTGGGTGCACTTGGCATCGGTGTAGGCGAAATTGCCGCCGACGCTGAACCCGGCGACCGGCTGGATCAGCAGCTGCGCCTCCACGCCCTGGCTGCGTGCGGTGCCGGCATTGACCAGCCCGTTGATGCCGTTGGCGAAGGCCTGGGCCACCTGAAGGTCGTTCCAGTCGAGCAGGAAGGCAGCGGCGTTGAACGTCACCTTGCGATCGAGGAAGCGAGTCTTGATGCCGGCCTCGTAGCTGGTGACCCTTTCGGAGTTCACCGTCGCCGGGAAGCCGGGCAACGCGATGTTCGGCCCGCCCGGGCGATAGCCGCTGGCGGCACGGACATAGAGCATCGTGTCGCGGTTGAGGTTGACCTGCGGGCTCACGCTCCAGGTGACGATCTCTTCGCTCGACGAACCATCGCCGCCGCTGTTCAGACCGAGCAGCGGGATCTGGGTGCTCTGCGTGAAGGTCTGGTCGTTGCGCGCCCAGCGCAGGCCGCCGGTGATGTGGAAGACGTCGCCGAGCTTCAGCGTCGCGTTCCCGAAGACCGCATATTCCTTGTAGGTGTTGGGCAGGCCGACGATCGCGAAGGGATCGAACGGCGCGAGCGGCTGGCCATTGGCGTCGAGCGCGCGGACCAGCTGGTCGTGGCTATTGTCCTCATCGGTGTAGAAGAAGCCGAGCTGCCAATCGAGCAGCTTGTTCGTAGCCGAGGTCAGGCGGACTTCCTCGGTCCATTTCTTCTGGTGCAGGTTCGCCGGATAATTGGCGAGCCCGCCCCAGATCACGCCATAGACGCGTGAGGCATCGCTGGTCTCGAGGATCTTGAGCTCGCTGTATGACGTGGTCGAGCTCAGCTCGGCAAAGCCCATGTCATAGGAGATCGAGCCCGAGAGGAACTTGAAGTCGCTGTGGAAGGGCTCGGGCAGCTGCGAGTTGGTGCTGAGCCACGAGGCACCGGGCGCCAGCGGCGTCGGGCTGCCCTGGGTTTCGTAGAGGATGCCGAAATTGTCGGACTCGGTGCGCTGCCACAGGCCGCTCAGCTTCACCGTCAGCTTGTTGTCCGGCTTGAAGAGCAAGGCGACGCGGGCACCCTGCTGGACGGCGGAGTTCACGTCCTTCTCGCCGGTCAGCACATTGTCGATGAAGCCGGGCGTCTTGCGGCGCGAATAGCTGCCGCTGATCGCGAGCTTGTCTGCGACGATCGGCAGGTTGACCAGCCCGCTCGCCGCCCAGCCGGCATCGCTGCCATGGGCGATGGTGAACACCTCGCCGCCGGCGCGGACCGAGAATTTGGTCAGGTCGGGCTGGACGGTGACGTACTTGAGCAGGCCGCCGATCGAGCTGGCGCCGTAGAGCGTGCCCTGCGGCCCGCGCAGCACTTCGATCTGCTCGATGTCATAGGGCAGCAGGTCGAGCGAGAAGGTCTGGGCGCGGTTGTAGATGCCGCTGGAGCCGATCGGCGCGTCATCGAGATAGATGCCAACAGTGGCGCTCGGCCCGATCGGCGCGACGCCGCGCAGCGACAGGGTCGAGCGACCCGGCGAGCCGGCATTGTCGACCTGGAAGCCAGGCACATAGGCGGCATAGTCGGCGAGCTGCGATGCGCCGCTCTGCTGCATCTGCTCGCCACCCACCACGCTGATCGAGATCGGCACGTCCTGCAACCGCTCCTCGCGCTTCTGTGCGGTGACGACGATCTCGTCATCGCCCGCCACTGGCGACGGTGGCGTTTCCTGCGCGAATGCTGCGCAGGGCAGCAGCAGCGTGACCGCCGCGACGGTAATCAGCAGATGGGCCCGATTGGTCTTGCGCGTCATCGTTCGTCTCCCCCCTTCGGAAGTTCGATGTCCTCTCCGCCTCCGCTTGTGCAGATGGCGGCCGGTAAGCTGCGCGGCACTTGGCGCGTACGCAGCCACTCCTTTGCCTAATCAGGATGCTATTATCCTGATTAGAGAAGAGTCAATCCAATTTGACAATTAAGTTGCAGGCGTGGCCAAAAGGGCACGCTGGCCCCACACCGCCTCGGGGCAGTCGATATATCCGTCGCGATAGACGATGCCCGGCGTGCGGTCGGCAGCAAGGAAGGTCGGCCCGTCCAGGTCCACCACGTCGCAGAGCTGGCCGAGCAGCCAGGCCGGCGCCATCGCCCAGCTCGACCCGACCATGTTGCCGACCATCACGTCGAGCCCCAGCGTCCGCGCGCGCCTGGCGATCGCGATCGCCTCGGTGAGGCCGCCGCATTTGTCGAGCTTGATGTTGACCGTCTGGAAGCGCCCGACCAGCCCGTCGACATCGGCGAGCGTCAGCGCGCTTTCGTCCGCGGCGATCGGGATTGGCGAGTTGAACCCGTCGAGATCAGACTCGCGTCCACGCGCCAGCGGCTGTTCGAGCAGCGCGATCTCGCATTCGACCAGGGCCGCGACCAGCGGGTCGAGTTCGTCCGCCTGGAAGCCCTGGTTGGCGTCGACCCCGATCCAGCATCCGGGCCGGGCGGCACGCACCGCCCGCACCCGGGCGATGTCGAGGTCGAGATCGCCGGTCAGCTTGAGCTTGAGCGCACGGGCATCGGCATAGGCACGCGCGCCCTCCGCCATCACGCCAGGATCGTCGGCACCCAGCGTGAAGGTGGTGAGCAGCGGCCTTGGTTCGGGAAGCCCGGCGAGCTTCCACACCGGTACCCCCTCGCGCTTGGCATCGAGCTCCCACAACGCGCAATCCGCCGCGTTGCGGGCGCCGCCGGCGGGCAGCTCGGCCTGCAGCTCGGCGCGGGTCATCCCCGCACTCAGGCCGTCGCGCACCGTCTCCAGCGCGGCAGCCATCGTCGTTTCATCGTCCCCCAGATAATAGACGCCGCTCGCCTCACCACGCCCCGTGTGGAGGCCGTCAGAGACAGTGACGACCACCACCGGAGACTCGGTGAAGACATGACCGGAGATGCGGAACGGCTTCGCGAAGGGAAGCCGTTCCACGGCGATGTCGAGCGAGCGGCGCATCACCACGCCCTCAGAACTCGGTCCCGAACGAGACCAGGTGGAAGGCGAGTGCCACCCAGAGGATGAAGAACACCCCCAGCACCAGCAGTACGCTCCAGATGCGGGCGAACCAGCCGCGCTTGTCACGCCAGGTGAGCCAGGCGTTCCAGATCGACAGTCCGAACATCCCGAAGAATGCCAGCGTGCCGACGAACTGGGTCAGCAGGATCAGCCAGTCGGTCGAGCCATGGCTCTCGAAATTCTCGAGCCCGGTGATCACGACCCCCCAGAGCACCAGCGCCAGCAGCACCAGCCAGGCGAAGCCGCGCAGTGCGCGATAGGTGCGCCGCGCCTCGCCCTCGAGCTTCAGCGGCGCTGCATAGCGACGGCGGGCGAACCAGCCGACGGGCCAGGATAGTGCGCTGAGCAACACCATGCCCACGCCGAACAGCAAAGCCGGCACCAGCCAGGCCGAGTCCAGCGCGGCGGGCGTGCGGTACCAGATCATGAACGGCGAGACTTCGCCGAAGCTCCAGCGCACGACCTTGCCGTCGACCACCTGCGCCGCGAGCCGCTCATGGCCATAGGCGTCCTGCCAGACAAAGGGCGCGACTTCGATCAGCTTGCGCGGCGCGCCGCCCGGGCTGGTCAGCGCCGGGATCACCGGGCGCCCCTCGGCGTCGAGCGTCACCTTGGTATCGCCGAGCAGGTTGATGATCTTGGCGAAGCTCGATTCGATGCGGCGGCTGTTGGTCCAGCTGCCGACGAGCAGCTTGGCGTGCTCCTTGGCGGTGGGCAGTTCCTTGGGCGCCGCCTTGTTCGGATCGGGCAGGTAGCGATCGGCGAACTCGTCGAACAGCGAGCCGCGGAGCACGCGGGTCACCCCGTCCTTGCCGCCGCTGTTCATCGAAATGTAGAGCCCGACATTGTCTTCGGGGAAGATCCACAGGTCGCTGTGGAAATAGACGGTGTCGCCGCCATGCGCGATCGCGCGGTGGCCGTTGATGCGCTGCTCGTAGAAGCCGAGCGCCATTTCGTTGATCGCCGGGATCGCGCTGGGCTGGACAGTGTGCATCAGCTTCGCGGTCTCGGGCTTGAGCAGCGGCCCGCCATTGGCAAGGTGCGCGATCATGAACTTGGCCATGTCGCCGCCGCTAATTGCCGAAGCACCCGCCGGCGCCATGCCGATCAGCTCATAGCCCTTGGCCTTGCCCGAGCCGAGTTCATAGCCCTGCGACATGAACGGCTTGAGCCGGTCGGGCAGCGGCTGGCGGAAGCTGGCATAGCGCATGCCCAGCCGGTCGAAGATGTTCTTCTCGACATAGTCGTCGAAGCGCATCCCGGACGCGCGCTCGACAATGTAGCCCGCCAGCGCGGTGGCATAGTTGGAATAAGCCGGCGTGCTGCCCGGCGCATAGATCCGCTCGGGGACGCGGTGCTTGAGCACATCGCCCAGGCTCGGCACCGGCTTGTCGAAGCTCAGCAGCCCCTTGATGATCTCTTCGAAACCGGCCGTGTGCGTCATGATGTTGCGCAGCGTGATCGGCTTGCCCTGATAGGGCGGGATCTTGAAATCGAGATACTGGTTCACGTCCGCGTCGAGGTTCAGCTTGCCGGCCTCGACCAGCTGCATCACCGCAGTCCAGGTGTAGAGCTTCGACGTCGAGCCGGGGCGGAACAGCGTGGTCGCGGGATCGACCGGCTTGCGCTTCTCGACATCGGCATAGCCGAAGCCGCGCTGCGTCACGACCTGGCCGTCCTTGACGATGACCACCACCGCACCGGCGACATCGCCGCGGGCGAGCGCATAGGGCATGAAGCCGTCGAGCCAGGCATCGGCATCGGCCTTGGTCAGATTGGCGGCGACAGCCGGCTTGGCGACCGGCGCGGCGGGCGCGTTGGTCTGCGCCACGGGAGCGAGCGGTGATGGCGCCTGGGTGAAGGCCGGCACCGATATGGCAATGCCCAGCAGCCCCGCTGCCAGCACCCCGAGCGAACGTTTCCACATAAAGCGTCGTCCCCCTTTCCTCTCGCCCGCCCAGGACTCCGGCATGTCGATTGCGCCGGTATCCGCCTGCGGCTAAGCTATGCTCAATGAATAAGCCTGATTAGGACATGATGATCCTATTCAGAAAAATGTCAAACAGAGGCGCCGCATGGCAACGAAGCTGAAGCCCGAGCATCCAACATTGGGCACCCTGCTAAAGGCGCTGCGCGCCAGGAATGGCTGGACGCTCAAGGAGATGAGCCTGAAGAGCGGCATCCCGGTCTCGACCCTGTCCAAGGTCGAGCATGACCGGCTGACGCTGACCTATGACAAGCTGCTCCAGCTCAGCCAGCGGCTGAACATCCGCATGTCGGAGCTGTTCGCCGAGAATGATTCGGCGCCCGAGACGCAGGTGACCGCGCGGCGCAGCATCGGCGACCTCGATCGCGCGGTGCGCGTCAACACGGCCAATTACGATTATTACTACCTCTGCACCGAGCTGCGCCGGAAGCGGATGATCCCGGTGATCACCAAGGTGCGCGCCAAGACCGCCGAGGAGTTTGGCGATCTCGTCCACCATTCGGGCGAGGAATATATCTTCGTCGTCAGCGGGCGGATCGTCGTCCACACCGAATTCTATGATCCGGTGCCGCTCGAGGCCGGCGAATCGATCTACATCGATTCGAACATGGGCCATGGCTATGTGACCGGCGACGGCTGTGACGAGGCCGTGATCCTGGGCGTCTGCTCGAGCGCCGAGGACGGTCTCATGGACTCACTGCTCAACCTACACGCCTGATTGCCTATGCGAACGGTTGGATGAGACGATCGGTAACGCGAATGTCGGCCTGTAGGTGAAACACCGCTCGGCGCGACGCGGCAGTCCAGCGAATCGCGGAGAGCATTCCCACGAGCAGCGGACCAATGGCGGCCATCCTTCCAGACATTCGCAAAGCGCGTGGCGACCGCGCGAAGCTGCAAGGTAAAAAGGACCGGCGGGCGGACGATTGCGCGTCCGGCCGCCGGCCCAGGGGTTGGAGGGTCAGAAGTTCACATTGACGGTCGCGAGGAGCTTGCGGCCGTTCTTGTACACGCCGCGCGGCAGGCGCTGCGTGTTGGCATAGGCGTAGTATTGGCTGTCGGTCAGGTTCATGCCCGAGACGGTCAGCCCGACTTCCTTGGTGATGTTGTAGGTAGCCGACACGTCCACATTGGCGCTGTCGCGTACATACATCTGGTCACCCCGGTCGATGCCGGTGAAGTACTTCGAGCGCCAGGTATAGGTTGCGCGCAGGGCGACCGGACCGCTCTCGAAGAATGGGCTGAGGCTCGCCTGGTGCTTCGAGTTGTAGGGCAGGTCCGCCCCTTCCTCGCCCTTGCCGTCCGCATAGGTGTAGTTGGCGAGCAGGCCGAAGCCGAGCGGCAGGCTCTGCTGATAGGCGATCGCGAAGCCCTTCACATTGGCCGAGCCCGCATTGAAGGGCCGGCTGATGTTGTAGGTGGTCACGGCGCCGACGAACTGGTTGAAGTACTGCTCGCGGGCAGTCTTCTGCAGAATGTAATTGCCGATGTCCTTGTAGAACACCTCAGCCGCCAGGATCGCGCGCGGTGCGAAATACCATTCGAGCGACGCGTTGTAGTTGGTCGATTCGTAGGGCTTCAGATTCGGGTTGCCGCCACCGCCGGTGCCGATCTGGTCAGACAGCCAGAAGTAGTTCGACATGTCGGCATAGTTCGGCCGCGCGATCACCTGCGCCGCGGCGAAGCGGAAGGTCAGGTCCTTCTGCAGCGCGATCGCGACGTTAACGCTCGGCAGGACATTGTCGTAGGAGCGGGTCGTCGTCTGCCAGATCCAGTCGGCCTGTGCGTTGCACGCGGCACCCGGCTTGCAGACAAAGCCCGCGCTCTCGGTCTTGGTATGGACATAGCGCGCGCCGATATTGCCGCGCAGGGCGCCCTGCTCGAAGTTGATCTGGCTGTAGAGCGCCTGGATGTCTTCCTTGATGTTCCAGTTGCCGGCGGTGAACTCGGCGGCGGCGAACATCGAGGGAGTCGGCAGGTTCGGGCGGCCCTGGACATAGTCCACCATCGAATCGCCGTTGATGACGAAGCGGTCTGCCATCTGGTCGTTGATGCCATCAAAGCCCGACAGGTAATTGCCCTTGACCGGACGCGTGTCGAAATTGCTCGCCGGCACCGAAAGGCCGGTCAGCGCGATGCCGGCATATTCCTGGCCGGTCTCGTGATGGCGATACTTGTAGCCGAACGACCAGCGCTTCAGCGAGCCGTCGAACTTCAGGCCGAGATCGACCTGGCCATAGCGCTCCTTGTCGGTGGTCGGCTTGTTGACGAGGTTGCCGCTCCAGCCCGGATCGGTGGCGAAGGCCGCCGGATTGCCGAGCACGTTGCTGCCATAGGTCAGCGTGCCGGGCTTGTCGGGCGCGCCGCTGATGTCGACGGTATAGTCGGCCCAGTTCAGGAACTCGAGGAACACCTGCTTCTTGGTGCCGCCGTCCGCATCCGACACGCCGCCCTCGACATTCAGGTCCCAATGCACGTCGTCCCAGCCGATCTGGCCGCGGAACGTCTGCGAGTGCATCTCGGCGACGCGATATTGGGCATCCAGCACCGACAGCGCGTTCTTGAAGCTCGCCTTGGTGACGATGCCGTTGTCGACGGTTAGGCCGGTCAGCGAACCAGCGCTGTTCCAGACATTGCCCGGGAAGGCGTACATCGACTGGTTGAGATTGTCGTAGGTCGCGTCGATGCGCAGCCAGTCGGCAGTGACGGTCAACTCGTCGACCGGCTTCCACTGGGCGGTGGCGGAGTAGGTCAGGCGCTCGCGGTTCTGCTCGAAATAGGAAGTGCCGAACGCGTTCGGGAACTTGGCCCCCGGGCTCGCGGTCAGCGTAGTCGCGCAGGTGGCCGTGCAGTTGCCCGTGGTGATCGAGCTGGTGCCGGCGTCGTTCTTGCCGGCCCAGAAGTCCGCGGTGATCGTGCCATAGCTCTCCAGGCCATCGCGGCGCAGACGATCCTTGGCGCGCTGGAACGAGGCAAGGATGCCGAAGGTCTTGCTCTCATTATGCCAGCTGACCAGCGCCGAGCCCTGGACGTCGCCCTTCTCCGAGCGATCATTGTAGAGATAGCCGAGCGAGCCGGCGACCACGAAGGGCTTCAGCTCCAGCGGCTTGCGGGTGAGCACGTTGACGGTGCCGCCGATCGAGCCTTCGTCGATGCGCGCCTCGGGCGACTTGTAGACGTCGACGCGGTTGACCAGCTGCGGCGCGAGCAGCGCATAGTTGAAGGTACGGCCCGGCGAATCCAGAATGAACCAGTCGGCAGAAGCCACGGTCTGGCCGTTGAGCAGGGTGCGGTTCAGCGCCGGATCGGTGCCGAGGATCGAGACCTTCTCGCCCTGGCCGAACTGGCGGTCGACGGTGACGCCCGGAACCAGCGTCAGCGCTTCGGCAACGTTGGTGTTGGGGAACTTGCCGACATCTTCCGCCGAGACCGAGTCTATGATCGAATCGGCCTTGCGCTTGGCATCGATCGACTGGGCGAGCGATGCGCGGAAGCCGGTGACGACGATCTCGCCTTCATCGGCAGGCTGGGCAGTGGTGTCGCTGGTCTGTGCATGCGCGGCGCCGGTGAGCAGCGCCATGGCGCTGGCCGTGCCGATAAGAAATCCCCGGATCCCCATGTCTCATCCCCTTGGTCAGATGTTTCTGAACTTCGTTTTATTCTTTGTGGTACGCCGTTGGTATACCAGTCGCGTACCAATACCCGTACCATTCCTTAGGTCATGAGGGTCGTCAAGACGGATTCTTACATTGGGATTACAGTCCTCTGAAATTTTCTACTGACAATGGTACGTTAGTGGTACTAGTGTTGCATAAGGCGCACAGCCGACTATGGGGAAGCGATGCCGCTGCTGGCAAAAAAGATCAGGCCGTTCGATGGCCGGGGAAAAGGGCCGCTATACCGGCAGCTCGAGAACGCGTTGCGCGAAGCCCTGCTCGATAACCTGCTCAAGCCGAATGAAGCGCTGCCCGCCGAACGGGATCTGGCTGCGGACCTCTCGGTCTCTCGGATCACCTTGCGCAAGGCGATCGACAAGCTGGTCGACGAGGGGCTGCTTGTCCGCCGCCACGGCGCGGGCACCTTCGTGGCCAGCCGGGTCGAGAAGCAGTTCGCCAAACTCTCGTCCTTCTCGGAAGATATGGCCTCGCGCGGGCGGACCGTGCGCAGCGAATGGCTGATCCGCACCGCGAGCGCGGTGACGGGCGAGGAATCGCTCACCTTCGGCCTCAGCCCGGGCACCGAAGTCTATCGCTTCCACCGCATCCGCTATGCCGACGACGTGCCGATGGCGCTCGAATTCGCGATCATCCCAGGCTTCGGCCTGCCGGGGATCGAGGCGGTCAGCTCCTCGCTGTACGCCGCGCTCGAAGCGACCGGAAATCGTCCCGTTCGGGCGCTCCAGCGATTGCGCGCTGCCCTGTGCGACGCAGAACGGGCGGCCCTGCTTGGCGTCGATGTGGGCGCGCCCGTGCTCTATATCGAGCGGCGCGGCTTCCTGGCGGATGGCCGGGTAATCGAGGCAACGACCAGCTGGTATCGCGGCGACGCCTATGACTTCGTCGCCGAACTCGACACACGCGGCTAAGCTGGTGATCTCCTCCCATCCGCGCCGCGGGACCATCCCCGCGCACGCCGATCAGTTCGCCGAGACGACCGGTAAGATTCGATGCGGGCGCTGATCCCCACGCGCGCGCTGGTGGACGGCGCGCTGCAGACCGGCATCGCCGTGCTGGTCGATGGAGCGCGCATCATCGACCTGGTTCCCGCCGGTGCCCTTCCCCCGGATGCCGTGCGGGAGTCTCTGCCGGGTACGCTGGTCCCCGGCTTCATCGATACCCAGGTGAACGGCGGCGGCGGCGTACTGTTCAACGACGCGCCCACCGTCGCGGGCATCGCCGCGATTGGTGCGGCGCACCGTCGCTTCGGCACCACCGGGTTCCTGCCGACGCTCATCAGCGACGACCTCGACGTGATCCGCCGCGCAGTGGCCGCAGTCGATGCCGCGATCGAAGCGGGTGTGCCGGGTGTGCTCGGCATCCACATCGAGGGTCCGTTCCTCAACGTCGATCGCAAGGGCATCCATTCGGCCGAGAAGATCCGCCCGCTCGACGAGGACGGCATGGCGGTGCTGACCGGCCTGAAGCGCGGCCGCACCCTAATCACGCTCGCGCCCGAACGGGTCTCCCCAGCGCAAATCGAATCCCTTGTCGCCGCCGGCGTGGTCGTCTCGGCCGGGCATACCAATGCCAGCTATATCCAAGCCAAGGCGGCGGTGGCTGCCGGCATGCGCGGCGTGACCCACTTGTTCAACGCGATGTCGCCGCTCGGTTCGCGCGAGCCGGGGATGGTCGGCGCTTCGCTCGATTCGCCTGAACTGACATGCGGCCTGATCGTCGATGGCCATCATGTGAGCCCGGCGACGCTTCGTCTGGCGCTACGCTGCAAGCCCAGCAGCGGCTTCATGCTGGTGACCGACGCGATGCCCTCGGTCGGCTCGCTTGCGAGCGAATTCCTGCTTCAGGGCCGCCGCATCACCGTGAAGGACGGGGCTTGCCGCAGCGACGACGGAACGCTGGCCGGCTCGCATCTCGACATGGCGGCCGCAGTGCGAAACGCGATGTCGATGCTCGGTCTCGACATCGCGACGGCAGTGGAGCTGGCGAGCGCCAGCCCCGCTGCGCTGATCGGCCTGGGCCGGACGCGAGGCCGCATTGCCGCCGGCTTTTTGGCGGACCTCGTGCTGCTCGACGACGCAGGACGGGTCATTGCGACCTGGATCGGCGGGCGCTAGCCCATCCCCTGGCAGGCCCGAACCGGACAGTGGTTTCATAGTTTGTTCTGCGCGAAAGTTGTCGGCCGGCCAGCCACCCGTTCGCGGCCTTTCCGCGGTGCACGGCTGATCCTAAACCGGCCAGTCTGCAAACGCCCCAATAGCGGACATTGATGCCTGATGAGGCTTTGGCGTAAGACGGGCAGCAATGATTGCCGGTCTCCTAGCTCCCATCACTATGGCAATGGCCGCACTTCTTGCGGCGGAAGATCGTTGGCTTTTTCTACCCAGTGACGGAACAGCTACGATCGCTCTCGACCGTTCCAGCATAATTCAAGGACGGCAGCAGAAACTTTGGGTTCGCGTAACCTGGGCCAAGATCCGCGATAATGCCGCTTACTCGGATTGGCTTGAGAATTTTGACTGCGCTACCCAGTCGAGCTTCCCAAGCCGCATAATCGATTATGCTGCAGATGGGACTGTCCTTCGGAAGCTGGATGGCGACGAGGACTTGATGAGCATATTCCGAGATGCTGATCTGGCCATCGTGCATGATGTGGCTTGCGGCGCGGGGCCATCGAGTGGTGCTCGGAGTGGCAGCTAACCACCCAGGCTCATGTGCAACCACGTTAGCTGGGGCATCCTGTTGCTGGATCGCCGAATAATCCATGCGAAGCCAACTGCATATTTGGACTTCAGCCAGACCTCTTCCGCCACGTTGGTCGCGTCAACCTGCTCAGGCTAAGTCGGACCCATTTTCCTACCTAGAACGCCCCACGCACGACCCAGCCGAACGCCCGTCCGCAGGTCCCTGGTTTCAACGCTATAAAGTGGGTGGTGCCGCCTACAGGACTCGAACCTGTGACCCCCGCATTACGAATGCGATGCTCTACCAGCTGAGCTAAGGCGGCCAACCAAGCAGGAGCGCTTCCGCCCCCGAAGGAGCGGCGCGCTTACCAGCATGTTTCGGGGCTGACAAGCACCCGCAATGGCCCCGCCATCAAAACCCGTCGAAAAGCGCCGCCTTTACGCGACGTTTACCACAGGCGGGGCACAAGCCTTGCTACAAGTACAAAGGGGCCATTGCCCCGAGTGGAGCATTTCGCATGGACATGGCGCGCGGCATCAACCACCCGCTCGGCTCGAACCCCGGGCACGAGGCGGACGACGCCGTAAACGATCGCGAGCTGACGATCGGCACCGATGAGCGCCGCATGCATGTGCGCGCCTATAATCACTGGGTCTCGCTCCTCCATGGCCGCGCCTATCCGTCGATCGAGGATCTCGATCCCGACAACATCATGGATTTCGGCGCGCACAGCGTGCTGCTCGATTTCTCCAAAGGCGTCGACGATCCCGCGATTCGCTTCCTCGGCCGCGCGCTGCGCGAGGAGACCGGCCTCGACGCGACGATCACCCATGTCGCCCAGGTGCCCAGCCGCTCGCTGCTCTCGCGCCTGACCGATCATTATCTCCAAATCATCGCGAATCGCGCGCCGATCGGCTTCGAGGCCGAGTTCGTCGGCACGCGCGGGCACAATACGCTCTATCGCGGCATCCTGATGCCCTTCTCGTCGAACGACGACACGATCGACTTCATCTACGGCGTGATCAACTGGAAGGAACTGGTCGACGCCGAGACCCAGGCCAGGCTCGAGGCCGAGGTCGACGAAGCGCGCCGCACCGCGCCGCGCAGCCTCGTCGCCGCCCCCGTCTGGGCCGATGGCCCGAGCGCCGGCTTCGATGCCCCCGCCGCCGCGGAAGCCCCTGCCCCCGAATCGCCGATCACCGTCGATGCCAGCCTGGCCGACAAGCTGCTGCTCGCCCGCGAATCGGCCGCCGCCGCCCGCGCGTCGGACACGCGCAGCCGCTCGGCACTCTACCGCGCGCTTGCCCGGGCCTATGATTTCGCGCTCGCCGTCGATGACGATGCGGAAGGCTATGCCGAACTGCTCGCCGATGCCGGGCTCACCGTCCAGGCCCGCGCACCGATGACGCCGGCCGTGAAGCTCGTCTTCGGCGCCGATTACGACAAGACCCGCGTCACCGAATTCGCCGCCGTGCTCAGCCATGCCAAGCGTACCGGCGTGCCGCAGGGCGGGCTCGATGCGTTCCTGGATGGCGCCGAGGGCGGCATCAAGGGCGTGGTGAAGGCCGAGCGCGAATTCCGTCGCCCGCCGGCCAGGCCCGATGCCTTTGCCGAGATCGCCGCCGAACTGCGCAGCCGCCCGCCGCTCGGTCATGTCGACATGACCGTCGCGATCCCGGCGGACCGCGAGTTCGTCGTGCTGCTCGCCCGCGCCGGCAAGCAGGGCCTCGACATCGTCGCCCAGGTCGAGGACAGCCCGCTGACCGAGCGCCTGGTGCGCAAGGCCGCGGCCTGAAATCCGCCGCTTCGGCGGCCCTCGGCCTCCAATACTCAGAGCTTTCCCCCGCACGAGAGTCACTTTCGTGCGCCGGCTCCACAATGTCCGCACGTTTGTAATTTTCTTACAGAACGAGTCTTGAGCCGGTCACTCCACAGGCGTAGGCGGTACTGCCATGAAAAGCATGATGACGTCGCTGACGCAGGCGTTCGAGGCGCGGTTGCTCGAGGGAGCGCTGCCGGGAGAGTTGGAAGATTTCGGCGAGGCCGAGCGCACGGAGGCGGCGAACTTCGTCGCGGAAGCTGCCGCCGTCCGTCCGCCGGACACGGCGAAGGTCGTGCTGGAGACCTTCCAGGGCGAGGAGAGCCGCCGGATGCGGCTTGCCGTCGTCAATGACGACATGCCCTTTCTTGTCGATTCGATCTCGGGCGCGATCGCGACCTATGACGTCGCCGTCCACCGCATCATCCACCCCGTGATTTCCGTCGAGCGCGATGGCGCCGGCAAGCTCCAGTCGATCGACGCCGGCAAGCGCGAATCGATGATCTATATCGAGATGGAGCGCGCCGATGCCCGCGCGCGCCGCAGCCTGGTCGTCGAGCTGGAGCGCACCCTCGCTCAGGTCCGCGACGCGGTGCATGACTGGCGCGCGCTGCAGAGCGCGATCGGCGCCGATGCCGCCACCGTCGGCGGGCGCGAGGGCGCCAAGCTGCTGCGCTGGTTCCAGGAAGGCGCGATGACCCTGCTCGCGCACGAGACCTGGACCGCGAGCGGCGATGTCGGCGATCAGCTCGGCCTTGCCCGGCACGAGCTCGACACCCCGATCCTCGCCGAGGCTTCGCGCAAGGCGGCGGTGGAGTATTTCCGGAAGGGCGGCGAAGTGCCGCTGCTGCTCAAGTCCAACTCGATCTCGCCGGTGCACCGCCGCGTGCCGCTCGACATCGTCGCGGTGCCGATCCTCACCGGCAGCGACGTGACCGGCCTGTCGATCCATGCCGGGCTGTGGACCAGCGCCTCGCTGTTCGCCAATCCCGAGGACGTGCCCGTGCTGCGCTCGCGGCTGGAAGGGCTGGAGCGCAAGTTCGGCTTCGATCCCAAGGGCCATACCGGCAAGGCGATGCAGCACGCGCTGACCGCGCTGCCGCATGACCTGACCACCGCGTTCGATGCCGATTCGCTCGAGCATCTGGTGCTCACCTCGATGTCGGTCGCCGACCGGCCGCGCTCGAAGCTGGCGCTGGTCAAGAGCCCGCTCGGCCGCCACCTGTTCGCGTTCGTCTGGCTGCCGCGCGACGAAGTCGGCACCACCCGGCGCGAAGCGATCGGCACGATGCTCGCCGACGCCGCCAGCGCCAAGATCATCAACTGGTCGATCGCGCTCGAGGACGGCGAGGTCGCGCTGCTGCGCTACACGCTCGACCTGCGCGCCGGCGGAGTGATGCCCGACGCCGAGGCGCTCGACAACCAGCTCGAGCGGATGATGCGCGGCTGGGCGCCCGCGGTCGAAGCGGCGCTGCTCGACGATGCCGGCCCCACCGGCGCCACCCGCCTGACCCTGCGCTACGCCTCGGCCTTCCCGCCCGCCTACCGCACCACCTCGACTCCCGAGGAAGCCGCGCGCGACATCCTCCACCTCGCCCGCCTCGAAGGGCCGGGCGACCGCTCGGTGCGGATCACGCCGGTAGACGGCAAGCCCGGCGAATACCGGGTGAAGCTCTATGCCCAGGGCGCCGCGCTCGCGCTGTCCGACGCGGTCCCCGCCTTCGAGAATTTCGGCTTCCGCGTGATCGAGGAAGTGCCGACCGAGCTCTCCGGCGGCGCCTTCGTGCATGACTTCGCCGTCTCGGCCACCGGGCTGAAGGGCGACACCGCGGTGATCGAGGACGCGCTCGCCGCCGTCCTCGCGGGCAATGCCGAGAACGACCTGTTCAACCGGCTGATCGTCGAGAGCGGCATGAAGCCCGCCTCCGTCGTGCTGTTCCGCGCCTGGTTCCGCTATCTGCGCCAGACCGGCATGAACTACGGCATGGCCACGGTGGTCGACGCGCTGCGCCGCGCCCCCAACGTCGCGACTGCGCTGATCGAGCGCTTCGACGCCGCGCACAATCCGGCGCGCGCCGGCGACGATGCCGCGATCGAGGCGGCCGCCGCCGCGATCGAGACCGGCCTCGCCCAGGTCCAGGCGATCGACGACGATCGCATCCTGCGCACCATCCGCGGCGTCGTCCTCGCGACGCTCCGCACCAACGCCTATGCCCCCGCGGCAAAGGAAGCGCTGGCGTTCAAGCTCGATTCGGCCAAGGTGCCCGGCCTCCCCGCCCCGCTCCCCTGGCGCGAGATCTGGGTCTACAGCCCGCGCGTCGAGGGCATCCACCTGCGCGCCGGCCCGGTCGCGCGCGGCGGCCTGCGCTGGTCCGATCGCCGCGACGACTTCCGCACCGAGATCCTTGGCCTGATGAAGGCGCAGCGCGTGAAGAACGCGGTGATCGTGCCGACCGGCGCCAAGGGCGGCTTCTATCCCAAGCAGCTCCCCTCGCCCGCCACCGACCGTGACGCCTGGTTCGCCGAAGGCACCGAGAGCTACCGGATCTTCATCCGCACTTTGCTGTCGATCACCGACAACATCGTCTCGGGCGCGGTCGTCCATCCGGACGGCGTCCGCATCCTCGATGGCGAGGATCCCTATTTCGTCGTCGCCGCCGACAAGGGCACCGCGACCTTCTCCGACGTCGCCAATGCCATCGCGATCGAGCGCAACTTCTGGCTGGGCGACGCCTTCGCCAGCGGCGGTTCGGTCGGCTATGACCACAAGGCGATGGGCATCACCGCCAAGGGCGCCTGGGTCTCGGTCCGTCGCCACTTCCTCGAGATGGGCACCGATATCCAGTCCGAGCCGGTCACCGTCGCCGGCTGCGGCGACATGTCGGGCGACGTGTTCGGCAACGGCATGCTGCTGTCCAAGGCGATCAAGCTGGTCGCCGCCTTCGACCACCGCCACATCTTCCTCGATCCCAACCCCGATCCCGCCGCGTCCTGGGAAGAGCGCAACCGGATGTTCGCCCTGCCGCGCTCGAGCTGGGCGGATTACAACCCGTCGCTGATCTCGCAGGGCGGCGGCGTCTTCCCGCGCACCGAGAAGTCGATCCCGCTCTCTCCGGAAGTCCAGGCGCTGCTCGGCCTTACCGTCAGCGAGATCGATCCCGTCTCGCTGATCTCGGCGATCCTCAAGGCCCAGGTCGGCCTGCTCTGGTTCGGCGGCATCGGCACCTACATCAAGGCCGCGTCGGAAAGTAACGGCGAGGTCGGCGATCCCGCCAACGATCGCCTGCGCGTCAATGCCGAGCAGCTGCGCTGCAAGGCGGTCGGCGAAGGCGCGAATCTGGGCGTCACCCAGGCCGCGCGCATCGCCTTCGCTTCGCTCGGCGGCCGGATCAACACCGACTTCATCGACAATTCGGCCGGCGTCGATTGCTCGGACAACGAGGTCAACATCAAGATCGCGCTCAACCGCGAGATGATCGAGGGCCGCCTCGAGTTCGAGGACCGCAACACGCTCCTCGCCTCGATGACCGACAATGTCGCGCACCTGGTGCTCGAGGATAACCGCCTGCAGACGCTCGCCCTCTCCTTCATGGAGAATGACGGCTATGTCGCGCTGCCCTCCTATGTCCGCGTCATCGAGATCCTCGAAGGCTCGGGCCGCCTCGATCGCGCGGTCGAGGGGCTTGGCAGCAACGAGGAGCTGCTCCGCCGCGCCCAGGACAAG
The DNA here is from genome assembly GCF_038440415.1 of Sphingomonas sp. OTU376. Lineage (NCBI taxonomy): Bacteria > Pseudomonadati > Pseudomonadota > Alphaproteobacteria > Sphingomonadales > Sphingomonadaceae > Sphingomonas > Sphingomonas sp. OTU376. Next base: position 31,403 of record NZ_JASATQ010000058.1, read on the forward strand.
AACGGCCTCACCCGGCCCGAGCTGGCAGTGCTGCTCGCCTCGACCAAGCTGGCGCTGCAGGACGCGATCGAGCATGCCGATCTCGGCCAGGATCCGGCGCTTGAGGACGATCTCATGCATGCCTTCCCCCAGGCCATGCAGGATCGCTTCGCCAAGGCGATCGAGGAGCATCGCCTGCGCACCGAGATCATCGCGACCAAGCTCGCCAACCGCGTGATCAACCGCCTCGGCGTGCTCCATCCCTTCGAGCTTGCCGAAGAGGAAGGCGCGGCGATGGCCGATATCGCGGCGATGTTCGTCGTCGCCGAGCGGCTGTTCTGCCTGCCCGCCTTGTGGGAAGCGGTCGAGACCGCCCCGATCAGCGAAGGCGCGCGCCTCGCGCTGCTCGACGAGATGGCGGTGGCGGTGCGCGGTCAGGTCGCCGACCTGCTCCGCGTCTCGCCGCCGGGCGCCAGCCCCGCCGAAGTGATCGCCCGTCTCAAGCCCGGCATCGATTCGCTCGACAAGGCCGCCAAGGGCCTGCTGCTCGACGAAGTGAAGGCGCAGTCGAACCGCATCTCGTCGCGGCTCGAAGCCGCCGGCGCGCCGGCCGAGCTGGTCGCCCGGGTGGTCAAGCTGTTCGAGCTGGATGGTGCGGTCGGCCTTGCCGATCTCAGCGTCCGCATGGGCACCGACGTGACCGCGCTCACCCGCGCCTTCACGTCGCTCGGCCAGGCGCTCGGGCTCGACTGGGCCCAGTCGACCGCCGCGCGCATCACCACCGGCGATGTGTGGGAGCGCCTGCTGATCGCCGGCCTCGCCCGCGACTTCCAGCAGATCCGCCTCGACTTCCTCCATCGCGGCGAAAAGGGCGAGCCCCAGGCCGCCGTCGATGGCTGGCTCTCGGCCAATGCCCCGCGCGTCGAGCAGTTCGCCGCGCTGGTCCGCCGTGCCCGCCAGTCGGCGGTGCCCAATGCCGCGATGCTCGCGCAGATCGCCGGCCAGGCCCGCGTGCTGCTGGGGCGGTAGAGCGATCCGCTTCCCCACCCTGCAAGGGGAGGGGAAGCCTTGCGGCCGTGTCCCTCCGGTTCCCCGGGGGGGGGGGGGGGGGGGGGGGGGGGGGGGGGGGGGGGGGGGGGGGGGGGG
>NZ_JASATQ010000059.1:0-32456 GCF_038440415.1 Sphingomonas sp. OTU376
CCCCCCCCCCCCCCCCCCCCGCCCCCCCCCCCCCCCCCCGGGGAACAAGTAAGGGCATGACAACAGCCGCATGACCCGCCTCTTCCCTCGCTCGCTGACCGGCCAGATCGCCCTCCTCGTCGCGGTCGCGCTGTTCCTTGCCCAGGCGATCAACTTCGGCCTGCTCGTCCGCGAGCGCCAGAATGCCCGTTTCGCCCAGGTCATTGTCCCCACCGTCACCCGGCTGATCGATGCTGCCGAGCGCCTCGGCACCCCGGTGAACCCGCGTCCCGCTCCTCCGCTGCCGCCAGGCCCCGCCGGCCGCCAGGACGGACACGATCGCGACGGTCGGGAACGCCGCCAGACGCGCGGCGGCCGGGTCGATTTCGTCCCCGCCAATCCGATCCCCGCCGAGCTCGGCCGCCGCGCCGATATCGAGCGCGACCTGCGCCGCGGCCTCACCGATGGCGGCGTGCAGGTGGGCCAGGTCATCGCGGTGGTCCGCCCGATCGACGACAGCCGCCCGCTGCTCAAGCGCATGGACCCGGCCCGTGCCGAGCGCCTGCGCCGCCTCGGTGCCGAGCTGATGATCGCGGTCGAGCTGCCCGGCAAGGGCTGGCTGTCGCTCAGCTCGGCCTGGCCCCGTTCCGAGCGCGCGCTGATCTGGCAGCTGCTCGCCCAGACCTTGATCCTCTACATCGTCGTGCTGGTGCCCGTGCTCTGGGCCGGCCACCGCATCGCCCGGCCGCTGCGCAAGCTCGCCGCCGCCGCCAGCGCCTTCCATCCTGGTGAAGACGCCGATCCGGTCGAGGAAAGCGGCCCCAGCGACGTCCGCGCGGTGATCGCTGCGTACAATGCGCTCAGCACCCGCGTGACCGCGATGCTCGACGAAAAGGACCGCATGCTCGGCGCGATCGGGCACGACCTGCGCACGCCACTTGCTGCGCTTCGCGTACGAATCGAGTCGGTAGAGGATGAAGAGGATCGCGCCCGCATGGCGGACACGATCGACGAGATGAACCATACGCTCGACGACATCCTCAGCCTCGCCCGGCTCGGACGTCCGAGCGAACCAGCCACCGATGTTGACTTGTCCGCCCTGATCGACGCCGTCGTCGAGGATTTCCGCGATCTCGATCAGGACGTCACCTTCGAGGAAGCGCCGCGCCTGCGCATGCATCTCCGCCCCACGCTGATGCGCCGCGCGGTGCGCAACCTGATCGAGAATGCGGTGAAATATGGCGGCGGTGCCACAGAGGTCCGCCTGCGCTCGGACGAGCGCCATGTCCGCATCGAAGTCTGCGATCGCGGCCCCGGTATCCCCCCGGAAAAGCTTGAGAAAGTCTTCGATCCCTTCACGCGCCTGGAGGAATCCCGCAATCGCGAGACCGGCGGCGCCGGCCTGGGCCTCGCCCTGGCTCGTGCAATCGTCCGCGACGCAAGCGGCGAGATCGGCCTGGCCAACCGCGAAGGCGGCGGCCTGGTGGCAACGATCACGCTCCCGCGGAGCTAGCCGCAAAAACCTTCGTCACTCTGAACTTGTTTCAGGGTCCAACGCTCCACAAAGGATATCCTTGGCGGCTCCTTGGATGCTGAAACAAGTTCAGCATGACGGCGTACTGTATCCACCATCCCCCAAAGCTGACACACGCCCCCAAACACGAAAAAGGCCGGTGCTTTCGCCCCGGCCCTTCGCATCCAAAACGGTGCAAGAAAGTCAGCGTTTAGCCGACGATCTCTTCCGGCTTGAAGAAGAACGCGATCTCGATCGCGGCGTTCTCGTCCGAGTCCGAACCGTGCACCGAGTTCGCCTCGATCGATTCGGCCAGCTCCTTGCGGATGGTGCCGGCATCGGCGTTCGCCGGGTTGGTGGCGCCCATGATGTCGCGGTTGCGCTGCACGGCGTTCTCGCCCTCGAGCACCTGCACCACGACCGGACCCGAGATCATGAACTCGACCAGGTCGTTGAAGAAGGGGCGCTCCTTGTGGACGCTGTAGAAGCCCTCGGCCTGCTCGCGGGTCATCTGGATGCGCTTCGAAGCGACGACGCGCAGGCCGGCCTCCTCCAGCATCTTGGTGACGGCGCCGGTGATGTTGCGGCGGGTGGCATCGGGCTTGATGATCGAAAAGGTCCGGTTCGCGGCCATGGCCGTGCGGCTCCTGCTTTATGGTTGTGGAAAAGTCGCGGCTCCCTAGTCCCGCGTTGCGCCGGATGCAAGCGCGGCGTGCTGTCCTACAGGCGCGCGTTCCGTTATTGTTCCTGCCGACGCTCTTTGAACCGTGAAGAAGATGCGATGTCCTGCGGCTGCGGGATCGCGGGCGCGTACCCATTTTCCGTCACCCCGGCCTTGAGCCGGGGTCCCTCTAGTCTCGATCGCGGAAGGAGCGGGATCCCGGCTCAAGGCCGGGATGACGATGAAATAGAGAGCCGTGCAAGCTTCCGCGTCCAAACCGTCCGCAAGTGCAACACCCCACATGGAGGGAAACAGCCGCAGAACTTTATCAAACCGACCGGCCTCAAGCCGCCGTTACGCACAACCTAAGCAAATATCGGCGTACAGAAGCGTACACTCAGGCCGCTTTCTCCCAGCGCCCCTGCTCGTTCTGCTTCCAGTAGTTGCGCTCCACCCCCTCGCGTCCGGCCAGTCCCTTCCAGGCGGCCCGCGCCTCGGCGATGCGGTCCTCGTCGAAGAAATGGAAGGCCCGGTCGAAGCCCAGCGCCTCCTCGCGCCACACCCCGTCGGCCAGCGCGATGTTGCGCGCGCCATTGGCCGGCGTTTCCGGCTCGCCGGCGATCAGGATCGGCTGGCGGTCATCGTCCGGCCCGCCCGCCTGGCCGTGCGGCAGGAAGCTTTCGGGGGTATAGGTCCATAGCAGCTGGTCCAGCCTGGCCTGCTGGCTCGCCTCGCCGGCGACGATCAACAGCCGCCCGCCGGTCTCGACCACGCGTTCGGCGATCCGGGGCAGCGCACGTTCCAGGGGGAGCTGCGTCAGATGGTAGAAATCGACCTGCATTGGCTCCTGTTAGCGCCTCCGTGCGTTCGGGCCAACGCACGTGACGTTGCGGAGCCGCAACCGCTGCGATAGGGCAAATAATTGCCGCGTGCACGGGAGTGAGAAACAAAGGTGGGAATCGAAGTGACGCGCAAGGCCTTGCTGCTGTCGGCCGCTGTCGGCCTGTGCCTGTCGGCAGAGGCGCGCGCGCAGCAGACGACCGCGCCGGCCCAGACCGCGCCGCAGCCCGCGACTCCGGCGCCGTCACCCGCGCCCACGCCCGCCGCTGGCCCTGACCTGCAGACCCCCGCGGTCGAGCCGCCGCCGCCTTCGCCGAGTGCGCTGCCCGAGGGCGACGACCAGATCCAGTTCACGTCCGACCAGCTCGAATATGACGAGAATCAGGACGTGGTCACCGCTACCGGCGATGTCCGCCTCTATCGCCGCAGCGAGCGGTTGCGCGCCGACAAGGTGACCTGGAACCGCAAGAGCGGGCAGGTCTTCGCCGAGGGCAATGTCGTCGTCGTCAATCCGCAGGGCGATTCGGCCTATGGCGACAAGGTCGAGCTGACCGACACGCTGAAGGAAGGCGTCGTCCAGAACATGCTGGTCGTGCTCGACGCCGGCGGCCGCATCGCCGCGGCGCAGGGCCAGATGCACGAGGATGGCAGCTTCACGGTCGAGAACGCCGCCTACACCCCCTGCTCGGTCACCAATTCGGACGGCTGCCCCAAGGAGCCGAGCTGGAAGATCACCGCCAATCGCGTGGTCTATGAGCCTGCCAAGAAGCGGCTGCGCTACACCGGCGCGCGCATCTCGGTGTTCGGCTTCGCGACGATCCCGCTGCCGGTCTTCTCGCACCCGGTCGGCGGCCAGAGCGCCAGCGGCTTCCTCGCGCCCGATCTTCGCTACAACCGCGCGAACGGCGTGCAGTTCGCGCTGCCCTATTATTTCAGCTTCGCGCCCAATCGCGACCTGACTGTCACTCCGCGCGTCTATTCCAGCGTGCTGCCGATGCTGCAGGCGGATTATCGCGAACTCAATTCGCTCGGCGCCTTCCGGGTCAGCGCCTATGGCACCTATAGCCGCCGCGCCGACGATCTCACCGTGCCGGTCACGCCTACCACCTCGAAGAACGATTTCCGCGGCTATCTCGATGCGGTCGGCAATTTCCAGCTCGATCCGAACTGGAGCGCCAGCGCCTCGATGCGCCTGACCACGGACCGGACCTTCCTGCGCCGGTACGACATCTCGCGCGACGATCGACTGCGTAATAACTTCCGCGTCGAACGCATTGATGCAGATAGCTATTTCTCGATCAACGCCTGGGTCGTGCAGACGCTCCGCGTCGGCGAGCGCCAGGGCCTCCAGCCCTATGCCCTGCCCGAGATCGACTATCGCCGGCGCATGGATGACGGCATCATCGGCGGCCGCTTCGAGTTCCAGGTCAACACGCTGGCGATCGGCCGGTCCGACGGCCAGGATTCGCAGCGCGCCTTTGCCAGCGCCCGCTGGGACCTGCGCCGCCTGACCAACTGGGGCCAGGAAGTCACCCTCACCGCCTATGCCCGTGGCGACGTCTACAATGCTTCGGACACGATGCTGACGACGATCGCCAGCTATCGCGGCGAGGAAGGCTTCCATGGCCGCGGCATCGGTGCGCTGGCGGTGGACGTGAAATGGCCGCTGGTCGGCAGCCTGTTCGGCGGCACGCAGCGCATTACCCCACGTTTCCAGATGGTTGCCTCGCCCAAGATCGCCAATCTCGAGGTGCCGAACGAAGATGCGCGCGCGGTGGACCTGGAGGATTCCAACCTCTTCGCGCTCAATCGCTTCCCCGGCTATGACCGGTTCGAGGATTCGACCCGCTTCACCTGGGGCCTCGACTATGCGCTCTACCTGCCGGGCTTCTCGATCGACGCCAATGTCGGCCAGAGCTATCGCATTTCCTCGCGCCCGACGCTGTTCCCGGATGGGACAGGTCTGAACGCCCGGGTGTCGGACATTGTCGGCCGCACCGTCGTGCGCTTCCGCGATTTTGTCAGCTTCACCCACCGCTACCGGCTCGACAAGGACAGCCTCGCCTTCCGCCGCAACGAAGTCGACATGACACTCGGTTCGCGCTCCACCTATGCCCAGATCGGCTATCTGCGCCTCAACCGGAACATCAACGCGTCGCTCGAGGACCTGCAGGACCGCGAGGAGCTTCGCCTCGGCGCCCGCATCCAGATCGCGCGTTTCTGGTCGCTTTCGGGCTCGACGCTGGTCGATCTGACCGATCGCAAGGAAGATCCCACCTCGCTCGCCGACGGATTCGAGCCGGTGCGCCACCGCCTGGGCATCACCTATGAGGACGACTGCCTGCGGCTGGGCCTGACCTGGAAGCGCGATTATGCCACCACCGGCGACGCTGCGCGCGGCAACTCCTATCTGTTGACGCTGGCGTTCAAGAATCTGGGGCGCTAGGCTGCGCCGCTAGAGGGGAACCGCCGGTAAGCCTAAGTTCAGGCACAATTGAACATTATGCGCCACTCTCCGGCAGATTTGAGGGTACGGAATCACGTGAACATTGGTGTTAGCAAGGCGATCCGCGCAGGCCGCTTGTCCGTTCTCGCGCTCGTCGTCTCCAGCGTAGCGCCGGGGGTTGTGGCGCAGACGGCACAGACCGCTCCCGCGCCGAAGCCGGCCGCTCCGGCCCCGCAGCAGTCGGCTCCGGCCCCGCAGCAGGCAACGCCCGCGCAGCAGGAAGATGCTGCCGCCGCGCTTGCTGCCCAGCTCGATCTTCCGCCCGATCTCAAGCTGTTCGGCAAGGCCGATCCCAACATCCGCAAGCCCACCGCGATCGTGAACAACACGGTGCTCACCGGCACCGATGTGGACCAGCGGCTCAACCTGATCATCGCGCTCAACAAGCTCAACCTGAAGCCGGAAGAGCGCGATCAGTATCGCATGATGATCCTGCGCCAGCTGATCGACGAGACGCTGCAGATCCAGGAGGCCAAGGCCAACGAGATCAATGTCGATCCCAAGGAGATCGACCAGAGCTTCGGCGGCGTCGCCCGCCGCCTGAAGATGACTCCGGAGCAGTTCCGGGTCTTCCTGCGCCAGTCCGGCGCTTCGGAGCGCACGATCCGCAAGCAGATCGAGGGCGAAGTCGCCTGGGGCCGCGTGCTGCGCCGCAAGGTCGACATCAACGTGAGCGACGAGGAGGCCGATGCCATCATCGCCCGCCTCAAGGCCGCGCAGGGCAGCGAAGAATATCACGTCTACGAAATCTACATGAACGCCACGGACGACCGTAAGCAGGAAGTCTATGCGGGCATGCAGCGCATCATCCAGCAGATGAAGGAGGGCGCGCCCTTCGATTATCTCGCCAAGACCTATTCGGAGAGCTCGACCAAGGGTCAGGGCGGCGACCTCGGCTGGGTCCGCCTGGCGCCGGGCATCCTGCCCGACGAGATGGCCAAGGCCGTGGAAGAGATGTCGGCCGGCCAGGTCGCGGGCCCGATCCCGCTGTCGACCGGTTTCTCGATCGTGTACCTGGCGGACAAGCGCAAGATCGGCATGGCCGATCCGCGCGGCGCCAAGCTCTCGCTCCGCCAGATCACCATCACCTTCCCCAAGGGCACGAACGAGGCGCAGGCCCAGGCGCGCGCCGGCCAGTTCGCCCAGGCAACCCAGGCGATCAAGGGCTGCGGTGACGCGGCCAATGTCGCCGCCGCGCAGAATGCGGAAGTGGTGGAGAAGGACGGCGTCGTGATCGGCGACCTGCCGCCCGCGCTGCAGCAGATCATCCTGCCGCTCCAGGTCGGCCAGGTGACCCAGCCCTTCGGCACGATCGAGGACGGCGTCCGCGTGCTCGTGGTCTGCGGTCGCGACGATCCGCCGCCCCCCGGCCTGCCGACCCGCGACCAGATCCAGGACCAGGTTGCCGAGCAGCGCACGAACCTGCGCGCCCAGCGCATGCTTCGCGACATCCGCCGCGACGCGCTGATCGAATATCGCTGAGGTGATCCGGCCGCTCGCCATATCGATGGGCGATTCGGCCGGAGTCGGCCCGGAAATCACCGCCAAGGCATGGAAGGCGCGCGAGCTGCATTCGCTCGCGCCCTTCTTCGCCATTGGCTGTCCCGACGCCGTCGAGAAGGTTTGGGACGGGCCGATCGCCCGGATCACCAATCCCGACCAGGCCGCGGCCGCCTTTGCCGAGGCGCTGCCGGTATTGCCTGTCGGCGACACCTGCGCGGTGACGCCGGGGAGCCCCGACGAGGCCAGTGCCAAGGCCGCGCTCCAGTCGCTCGAGCTGGCGGTCGGCCTGTCCAACGCCGGCGCGGCGGGGGGCGTGGTCACCGGTCCGGTCTCCAAGGTCCAGCTCTACAAGATCGGCTTCCGGCATCCCGGCCAGACCGAGTTCGTCGCCGAGCGCTGCGGCATCTCTCCGGAGAATGCGGTGATGATGCTCGCCGGCCCGACGCTGCGCGTGGTGCCGATCACCGTACACGTCGCGATCGCCAGCGTGCCGGGCCTGCTCACCATCGAGCTGGTACTGGCCAAGGCCCGCGCCACGGCGCGCGGTCTGCTGCGCAACTTCGGCATCGAGCGGCCCCGCCTCGCCTTTGCCGGCCTCAACCCGCATGCCGGCGAGAGCGGCGAGATCGGACGGGAGGAGATCGACGTCCTCCTGCCCGCCATCGCCCAGCTGCGCGAGGAAGGCATCGACGCGATCGGCCCCTTCGCCGCCGATGCGATGTTCCATCCCCGCGCCCGCGCCGGCTATGACGCCGCGCTCTGCCCCACGCATGACCAGGCGCTGATCCCGATCAAGACGCTCCATTTCGACGAAGGCGTGAACATCACCCTCGGCCTGCCCATCGTCCGTACTTCGCCCGACCACGGCACCGCGTTCGGCATCGCCGGCAAGGACGAGGCCAATCCCGGCGCGATGATCGCCGCGATCAAGATGGCCGCCAGCGCCGCCCAGCGCAGGGCAGATGCGGCGGCGTGACCGAGCTTCCGCCTCTCCGGGACGTCATCAGCAAATATGGTCTCAGCGCGAGCAAGGCGCTGGGCCAGAATTTCCTGTTCGACCACCAGCTGCTCGCTCGCATCGCCAAGGTGCCGGGCAAGCTCGACGGCGCCGAAGTGTTCGAGGTCGGCCCCGGCCCCGGCGGCCTGACTCGCGCGCTGCTCCAGGGCGGCGCCAGCGTCACCGCGGTGGAGCGCGACCGTCGCTGCATTCCGGCGCTGGAGGAGCTCGGCAGCTTTTTCCCCGGCAAGCTCCGCGTCATCGAGGGGGACGCTCTTGAGGTCGATGCCCCGGCGCTGTTCGAAGGCAAGCCGCACGTCGTCGCCAACCTGCCCTATAATGTCGGCACCGCGCTGCTCGTCGGCTGGCTCTCGGCCGAGTGGGAGCCGTGGTGGGCCAGCCTCACGCTGATGTTCCAGAAGGAAGTGGCCGAGCGCATCGTCGCTGCGGCCGGTACCGAGCATTATGGCCGGCTCGCCGTGCTCTCCCAATGGCGCTCCACGCCCAGGATCGCGATGAACGTCCATCGTTCGGCCTTCACGCCGCCGCCCAAGGTGATGTCGGCCGTCGTCCATATCGTCCCCGCCGAAGCGCCCGAGGGCGTGCGGCTCAAGACGCTGGAGAACCTGACCGCCGCCGCCTTCGGCCAGCGCCGCAAGATGCTGCGCCAGAGCCTGAAAGGCGTGCCCGGCGCATTGGAGGCGATGGAAAGCCTGGGCATCGACTCCGCCCGGCGTGCCGAGACGGTGACCGTCGCCGAGTTCGTCGCACTTGCCCGAACGCTGGGCTGAGCGGCCCAAAGTACACGAAGTACACGCCAAGAAGCCGTTTTCGGCGCTGTCCTGATTGTCAAAGAGCGGCCCGGCATCCGCCGGACCGCCCTTTCCAATCAGACGAAATCCTACATTACAAGCCGATCAGGGCTTGGCCGTCGGCGACGCCGCAGGGGCCGGGGCCGGTTCGGCCTGGGCGGTGACCACCGGCGGGCCCTTGGCGATCGCGGCGGAGAGCTGGGCGGCGTCGGCGCAGCCCTTGGCGCAGAGCTTCTCGATCTTGGCGAGGTTCTCCTTGGCCCGCTCCATCGCGCCCTTGGCAACCATCGCCTCGCCCTGCCCACGCAGCGCGGCGGTGTCGTTGGGCTCGAGGCTCAGCGCTTCACGATAGAGGCGGATCGCCTTGCCGGGCAGGTTCACCTTGCGGGCGATATCGGCGAGGACGAGATACGCGTCGCGATTGCGCGGATCGACCGCCAGCGCGCTTTCGAGCACATCGCCGGCACCCTGGACATTGCCGCCGGCGAGCATCGCGCGGCCCTGCTTGACCATTTCCACCGAGCGCGGATCGATCTGGTCGTCGGCACGCTGCGCCATCAACGACGTGGAAACCGAGAGCAGAAGCAACGCACCGGCCGCCCCAATCGCAGTGAAACGCATCACATTCTCCGAAATCTTGCCGGTCGCTATCATGGCCGCCGCATCCTCGCGACAAAAAAGCCGTCGGTCGAGTCCCTTAGCGGGGTGAAGCGCACGCCCGGGCCACGCGGTGTGCCGGCGCCGAGCGCCAGCGGCTCAACGGTCCAGCCGGGATTGCGCTCCAGGAACGCCTGGGCCTGCCCCGCCCCTTCGGCATCGAGCAGCGAGCAGACGACATGCACCAGCACCCCGCCGGGGCGGACGAGATCGGCGGCGATGTCGAGCAGCGCGCGCTGTGTCGCAACATAACGGTCGAGCCGCTGCGGATTGAGCCGCCAGCGCGCCTCCGGGTTGCGGCGCCAGGTGCCGGTGCCCGAACAGGGCGCATCGACCAGCACGACATCGGCGCGGCCGGCCTGGTCGGCCAGCATCGCGCGTTCCTGGTTGGGGTTGAGCAGGCGGGTCTCGACGATGCCCACCCCTGCCCGCTCGGCACGCGGCATCAGCCGGGAGAGCCGGGGGCGATCGATATCGCAGGCCAGGATGCTGCCGTGATTGGCCATCGCCGCCGCCAGCGCCAGCGTCTTGCCGCCGCCGCCGGCGCACAGGTCGATGACATGCTGGCCGCGCTCGACGCCTGCCGCGAGGCTGACGAACTGGCTGCCGGCATCCTGCACCTCGAGCTTGCCGTCCTTGTACGACGGCAATTGCTCGATCGGCGCATCCGAAGGCGCGCGCAGCCCGGCGGGCAGGCACGGTAGCGGCACCGAGCCGGGAATCTCGGCCTGGATGACCGCAGGATCGGCCTTGAGCGTGTTGACCCGGATGTCGAGCGGGGCGCGCTCCAGCAGCGCTTCCTGTTCGTCGCTGTCGAGGCCCGAGGCGGCAAAGGCCTCGGCCAGCCAACGCGGCAGCACGCCGGCTTCGGCGATTGGCTCACCCGGCGCGATCGGCGCGGGGCCATAGGGCGAGCCGTCGAACCATTCGACCAGTTCCGGCCGACGCCCGGCCAGCGCCAGCATCGCGGCGCGGCCGGTTTCCGGGCGCTCGCCGAGCATGCGGATCGCGTCATAGACCAGCTCGCGGATCGCCCGGCGGTCCTTGGAACCGGCATAGCGACGCTCGGCGAACCACTTGGCGATGATCGTGTCGGCCGATCCACCCTGGTCTCGGGCGGCGGCAGTGATCTTGTCGAGCAGGTCGATGGCGGCCTGGATGCGGGCGGCAGGGTTCATGACGTTAAACCGCCCGGTTGAGCAAAATGTTGAATCTCTTGAGTCTCCACGCGGGTGCGCGGGAGGGCAAGAGTCAGGGAATTCGCGCTCGGCATAGCCGGAGCAGAAGCAGAACATTGCCTACATTGGTAGTGGAAATTGCGGGAGCGGGGCTCAAGCATCTTCACTCATCGTCACCCTGAACTCGTTTCAGGGTCCAACTCTCCACGAGCGATAAAGCCGGGGGCGCCCTGGATGCTGAAACAAGTTCAGCATGACGGAATATGGTGAGGGGAATGGACAAGCGGGCGCCATCCCGCCACAGCCGCGCCAACCCCATCAGGAAGGCAAGCACATGGCGTTCACGGCGAAGATCCTGCTCCTCGGCTCGGGCGAACTCGGCCGCGAGTTCGTGATCTCCGCCAAGCGGCTGGGCGCGCATGTGATCGCCTGCGACGCCTATGAAGGCGCCCCGGCGATGCAGGTCGCCGATGGCTTCGAGGTGTTCTCGATGCTCGACGGCGAGTTGCTGCGCGCCGCGGTGGAGAAGCACCAGCCGGACTATGTCGTCCCCGAGGTCGAGGCGATCCGCACCGAGGTGTTGGCCGAGCTGGAGGCCGAGGGCTTCACCATCGTCCCGTCGGCGCGCGCCACCCAGATGACGATGAACCGCGACGGCATCCGCGAAGTCGCGGCCGTCGAGCTGGGCCTGCGCACGTCGCGCTATCGCTATGCCGAGAGCCTGGAGGAAGTGCTGGCCGGCGCCGGGCACACCGGCCTGCCCTGCGTGATCAAGCCGGTGATGTCGTCCTCGGGCAAGGGCCAGAGCACGGTACGCGACGCCGGCGCGCTGGAGGCTGCCTGGGACTATGCGGTCGCCAACATGCGCGGCGACCGCAAGCGGGTGATCGTCGAGGAGTTCGTTGCCTTCGATTACGAGATCACCCTGCTGACGATCCGCACCCGCAACGGCGTGCTGTTCTGCCCGCCGATCGGCCACCGCCAGGAGCGCGGCGACTATCAGGAAAGCTGGCAGCCCGCCGCGATGTCGGCGCAGGCGATTACCGACGCGCAGGACATGGCGCGCAAGGTGGTCGACGATCTGGGCGGCTATGGCATCTTCGGGGTGGAGTTCTTCGTGAAGGGCGAGGAGGTGATCTTCTCCGAGCTCTCGCCGCGCCCGCACGACACCGGCATGGTGACGCTGATCTCGCAGAACCTCAGCGAGTTCGACCTGCACGCGCGTGCGGTGATGGGCCTGCCGATCCCGGCGATCACGCTGCGCGGGCCCTCGGCTAGCGCGGTGATCCTGGCGGACCGGGCTTCGGAAACCTTGTCCTATGCAGGGCTGGCCGAGGCGCTGGCAACCGAGGGCGGCGAAGTGGATGTGCGGATATTCGGCAAGCCGAACTCGCGGCCCTATCGCCGGATGGGCGTGGCGCTGGCGCTGGCGGGGGATACCGATGCGGCGCGGCGGGTGGCGGCGGAGGCGGCGGGCAAGATCCGGATCGGGTATGGCGACTAAGGCCAACCCCTAGACCAAAGTGGCGGGCGCCCGCGCAAACCGGCCGGGCGAGCAACCAAGGCGCTTGCGGAATGCCGTGCTGAAGGCGCTCGCCGATTCATAGCCGATCTCGTCGGCGATGCGATCGAGCGACTTCACCCCCCGGCTAAGCGCATCCTTGGCAATCGCCATGCGCCAGCGGGCGAGATATTCGATCGGTGCGCAGCCCAGTCGTTCACCGAACCGCGCCGAAAAGGCGGACCGCGACATGCCGGCGATCCCGGCGAGCTCCGCGACCGTCCAGCCCGCCCGGACATCGGCGTGGATCGTCTGGAGCACGCGAGCCAGCGCCGGATCGCGCATGCCGTTGAGCAGCCCCGCAGGCATCGCCTGACTGCCGATGCCGCGCCAGCGCAGCGCTTCGACCAGCAGCACCTCGAGCATGCGCTGGACGATCAGCTCCTTGCCGGGTTGATCGCCCCCACATTCCTCGGCAAGCAGCCCGATTAGCCGGCCGAACCGGGTCGCCCTGCCCTCCGTCGCCGGAATATGGATGCGGCCCGGCAGCAGCGCGAGCAGCAAGGGCGCATTGACGCGCTCGAACGCGAAGCTTCCACCAAGCGATACAAAGTCGGGCTCACCTTCCTGCTCGCCGTGCCGGACGGGCTCGGCACTCGGCTCGACTGGGACGCAGGCGATATCGGGCGCACTGCCCAGCGTGAAGGCCGGGGTCGTTGGCAACAGCAGGAAATCGCCCCGTGCCAGCCGGATCGGTTCGCTGCCCTCGAACCTGACCCAGGCCTCACCGGCGAGAACGAGGGTGAAGCCGGGCGCCTCATGCGCCGCATAGCGAACGCCCCATTGCCCGCGCGCCGAGATCGGCTTGGAGACGGCGGCACGCGGCCGGAGCAGGGCAATGATCTCGCTGAGCGGATCCATATTGGACGATCCATAATCAAATAAGGATCATCAATTATATATCGTATCATCCGGCGCGTCTATCTCCTGGTCATCAACATCAAGGGAGACAGGCAATGACCAAGACGATCCTCATCACCGGCACCTCGTCAGGCTATGGAAAGGCGACAGTGGAGCTTTTCCTTTCGCGCGGCTGGAACGTGATAGCGACGATGCGCCGGCCCGAAGCTGCCCGGTTCGCGACGCCAACCGAACGGCTGCGGGTGCTGCCGCTGGACGTCACCGACGAACGGAGCATCGCGACGCTGATCGAGACGGCGGGGCCAGTCGATGTGCTGGTCAACAATGCCGGCGTGGGCGGCGTGGGCGCTTTCGAGGCGATGCCGATGTCGCTGATCCGCCAGCTGATCGAGACCAACACGATCGGCGTGATGGCCATGTGCCATGCGATCATCCCGCAGATGCGCGCACGCCGATCGGGCATGATCGTCAACGTCACCTCGACCGTGACGCTCGGCGCTTTTCCGCTGGCCGCGGCCTATACCGGGTCCAAGCAGGCGATCGAGGGGTTCACCGGCTCGCTCGCCCATGAGCTCGGCCATTTCGGCGTGCAGGTGAAACTGGTCGAGCCGGGCTATGCCCCCACGACGCGGTTCGGCGCGAACGCCATTGTGCCAGTCGAGGATCTGCTCCCTGGCGAATACGCCGATTTCGCGCGACCGATCCTCGAAGCCTTGGCAACGCCGGCGATGACAACCCGGGAAAGCGACGTCGCCGAAGCTGTCTGGGACGCGGCGCACGATATCGCGGGCGCGCTGCACTTCCCCGCCGGAGCGGATGCGGTTGCCCTCGCCAAGGCGCGCTGAGATGCGGGTTCCCGTGCCGGCGACCCCCGCCGGTACGGGAAACGGATCGGCGCGTCCGGTCGCTGCTTTCAGGCCGCCACCGCGCTGCGCCCGAACCGCCCCACAAGCCTCCCCGCCAGCACCAGCGCCACCAGCGCCACGGCTGCCCCGATGATCATGTCCGACAGGTAATGCGTCCCCTCCACCGGCGTCGCCAGCAGCATCGCCAGGGTGAGGAAGGTCAGCGGCCAGCGCAGGTTGCCGCAACGCCAGGCGGTGGCGATGTAGACGACGCCGGAGGCGGTGTGGAAGCTCGGGGCCGAGACCAGGCCGCGCAGCTCGTTGAGATTGACCTGTCCGATCTGGTGGGCGCGGAGCGCCGGGATGAGCTGTTCCTGCCAGATCGCGCTGGTTGGCATATAGGGGATCGGGCCCTTCCACAGATAGGTCAGCGGGCCGACGGCGGGCATGAACAGGTACAGGGTCAGGGTCAGGATCGCGGCCAGCCAGAAGCTGGCGAGAAAGCGGTGCGCCTCGCGGCGCTGGCCGCGGATCGCAAAGGCGATGAGCAGCGCGGCCGGGGTCACATAGATGCACTGATAGGCGGCCACGCCGAGCCGCTGGAGGCTGGGATGCGCGACGACCGTCTCGTACCAGGCGAGCCAGTGGAAATGCAGCGCCTCGTCGATCCGCTGGAGCGGGGCATCGGCATAGCCATGCGACAGCGCCGCCAGCGGATAGGTGGCAACCGCGCCGGTGAGCGCCATCGCCATGAACAGCCCGACATTCTCGGCGAGATCGGCCAGGCCCGGTGCCCAGCGCCGGCTGGTGCGGGACAGAGCGGGCCGGACGGCGAAGAGCAGCAGCAGCGCCGCGACATAGGCCAGGTTGGACGGCAGCAGCGGATCGATCCGCAGCCCGGCCTTCCACATCAGCGCCGCGCAGATCGCCATGCTCAGGCCGATCGCACCCCATAGCTGGGCGGGCCGGAAGCCGGCGGCGGATCCCGCGGGTCGGTTGGGCGCTACATCGGGAAGCGGCGGGAAAATGGCGGTGCCTGGCATGAGCCGGGCGCGAACGAAACTTGGCACCGGGCGCAGCGTAGCGAATTACCAAGGCGGCGCAATCGGATAGAAGACAGCCCACCGTCCCGCCCCGGGGCTGGGGCAAAGCGACGCTCTCAGGCGGCCTGACCGCTGCTCCAGCCCTTGCGCAGCTCGCAGACGTGCAGGATGTGGTCGTTGACCCGCTTCATCATGAGATTGGCGCTCAGGCGGTATTCCGGCCAGTTCTCGAGGACGTGGCGCCGCGCCCAGCGCAGGCCGAAATCGTCATAGTCGCGCTGGAGCTGGATGCAGTCGATCTTCAGCGCCCGTGCGTCGCGACGCGCTTCCGCCGAGCCGATACCCTGCTGGGCGGGCTCGTAAATCTCTTCATGGACAAAGCGCTGATAGGCAGCCAGCGCCTCGACCATCTCACGGCGGAGATGGCGCAGCGCATCCAGATCGGCACCCTTCACGGAGTCGGTGATCTGGGTGCGGGCGGTGGCCATGATCTCGATC
Organism: Sphingomonas sp. OTU376; assembly: GCF_038440415.1. Taxonomy (NCBI): domain Bacteria; kingdom Pseudomonadati; phylum Pseudomonadota; class Alphaproteobacteria; order Sphingomonadales; family Sphingomonadaceae; genus Sphingomonas; species Sphingomonas sp. OTU376. Next base: position 15,455 of record NZ_JASATQ010000059.1, read on the forward strand.
AGTCGATCATGATGCCGGGTGAGAATATCGAGACGCCGTGACATTGCTTCATAATGGAGCAAATATCTTGCCAGAGCTTTACCGCCCGGCGGGCCGCGCCGCCCGAAGGAGCGACGCGGCCGGCGGTATCACGGCCTATCGCGTCGGGTAGTTCGGCGCCTCGCGGGTGATCGTCACGTCGTGGACGTGGCTCTCGCGCAGGCCGGCATTGGTGATGCGGACGAAACGGGCCTTCTTCTGGAACTCGTCGATGGTCGCGGCACCGACATAGCCCATCGACGCCTTCACGCCGCCGACCAGCTGGTGGATCACGTCCTTGGCCGGACCCTTGAACGCCACCTGGCCCTCGATGCCTTCCGGCACGAGCTTGAGCTGGTCCTTGACGTCCTGCTGGAAATAGCGGTCGGCCGAGCCGCGCGCCATCGCGCCGACCGAGCCCATGCCGCGGTACGACTTGTAGGCGCGGCCCTGGTAGAGGAAGGTCTCGCCCGGGGCTTCCTCGGTGCCTGCCAGCAGCGAGCCGATCATCGCGGTCGAGGCACCGGCGGCGATCGCCTTGGCGACGTCGCCCGAGGTGCGGATGCCGCCATCGGCGACCACCGGCACGTCATGCTTCGACGCTTCGTTGGCGGCTTCCATCACCGCGGTGAGCTGCGGCACGCCGACGCCGGCGACGACCCGGGTGGTGCAGATCGAGCCCGGGCCGATGCCGACCTTGATGCCGTCGGCGCCCGCGCCGATCAGCGCCTTGGCGGCTTCGGCGGTGGCGATGTTGCCGGCGATCACCTGGACGCGGTTGGAGAGCTTCTTCACGCGCTCGACGGCGCGGCTGACCTCGACATTGTGGCCGTGCGCGGTGTCGATCACGATCAGGTCGACCTCGGCATCGACCAGCGCCTCGGTGCGGGCAAAGCCCTTGTCGCCCACGGTGGTGGCGGCGGCGACGCAGAGGCGGCCGGCAGCGTCCTTGGTGGCGGACGGATAGTTCACCGCCTTCTCGATGTCCTTCACCGTGATCAGGCCGACGCAGCGATAGGCATCGTCGACGACCAGCAGCTTCTCGATGCGGCGCGAATGGAGCAGGCGGCGCGCCTCTTCCGAGCTGACGCCGACGCGGACGGTGGCAAGGTTGTCGTGCGTCATCAGCTCGGCAACCGGCTGGTCGAGCCGCTCGGCGAAGCGGACGTCACGGTTGGTGAGGATGCCGGCGAGCTTGCCCGACGCCTCGACGATCGGAATGCCGCTGATCCGGTGCTGGGCCATCAGCGCACGGGCCTCGGCCAGGGTGCCGGTGGGTGCCATGGTGATCGGGTTGACGACCATGCCGCTCTCGAAGCGCTTGACCGCGCGGACCGCCTCGACCTGCTCCTCGATGTCGAGATTGCGGTGGAGGACGCCGATGCCGCCGAGCTGCGCCATGACGATCGCCATGTCGGCTTCGGTGACGGTGTCCATCGCCGAGGAGAGGATCGGGATGTTGAGCGAGAGGCCGCGGGTTACCCGCGTACGGGTGTCGGCCATGCTCGGCAGGACTTCGGATTCCCCCGGATAGAGGAGAACGTCATCGAAGGTGAGGCCGAGGGGGATGTCCATGGGGTGCGCCAATGTCCTGATTCGGAAGTTGGCGGCCCATGTAACCGCGAGGGTCGGAAAGCGCTAGGGGGTCGGCGTCATCTTGTCGGTCGCAAAGCAACGCCTGCTCGACCATGACCTGCTGGCGGATGCTGCGCGAAAGCTCGACCGAGGCACGGCAATAGCCCGGCCAGTCGGCAGCGACCTCGCGCAGGCCCCAATTGCCGACATGCACGGTATACTCGATGCGCTTCTCGATGTTCGACTGGCGCAGCGCGGCGATCTGCTGGGCATGGACTCCGGTCGCCTCGCGCTCCAGCGCCTCGCAGAGCCGGTCGACCGTGGTGCGGCGCTCGCCATTCACCTTGGAGATGTAGAGCCGGACGCGCGACAGGCGCAGCTGGTCCAGCGTGGGCTGCGCGAGGAGATGTTCGAGCTCGTCGAGCGCGGCGAGCAGATCGCTGTGAAGCTTGGGCAGTCCGGGCATGTAGCTATAATAGACGCTGCCCGGCCTAGGTGGTCCTACCTAGGCAAGGAAATCATCCGATCCGGCATAATCCATCGCGCGATCGAGCAGCGCGCGGGCCTGATCGACGTGCATCGCCTCGATCATCCGGCCGTCATAGCGCTCGGCCCCGCCCGTAGCGGCGGCAACGAGGGCGCGGGCTTCCGCCAGTTCGGCCTCGCTGGGGCCGAATGCCTGGCCGGCGATGGCGATCTGGTTCGGGTGGATGAGCGACTTGCCGTCATAGCCGAGCGCCCTGCCCTCGCGGCATTCGGCGGCGAGACCCTGGGGATCGTCGAGCTTGTTGAACACGCCGTCGAGCGCCCAGACGCCGGCGGCGCGGGCGGCGAGGACGACGCTTTGCAGGGATACGCCCATCTGCGCACGCCCGCTGGAGGGCGGGAGGCGGAGCGAGGCGGCCAGGTCGTTGGTGCCGATGATGAGCCCGGCCAGGCCCGGTACCGCGGCGATCTCGGCGGCACCCAGCACGCCGCGCGGGGTTTCGATCATCACCAGCAACGGCTTGCCGAGCGCCCTGGCGACCTGCGCGACCTCTTCGGCACTTTCCGCCTTGGGCAGCACCGCGAAGTCGGCGCTGGAGCCCGCAATCGCCGCGACATCCTCGCCATGCTCGGCGGTGTCGATCGCGTTGATGCGGATCGCCGAGAGGCTGGCGGCAAAGCCCTGCCCCACCGCTTCGACCGCCGCGACGCGGGCGCTCACCTTGTCGGCCTGCTTCACCGCATCCTCGAGGTCGAGGATCACCAGATCGGCGCCGAGCCCCCGCGCCTTCTCGATCGCGCGCGGGTTCGAGGCCGGCAGGAACAGGGCGGTGCGCGGTGCGAGACGGGCTGTGGTCATGCCCCCTCTCTATGCTAGCAAGAGGCAAATCGTGAAGGGGGAGTCGGATGCTCGTACTCAATGTTTTCCTGGGCGCGGTCGCCGTGGTCGTCGTGCTCTACCTCTTCTCCAGCGTGACCATCGTCCGCCAGGGCTATCAGTACACGATCGAGCATTTCGGCCGCTTCACCAGCGTCGCCGGGCCGGGCTTCAACTTCTTCCCCGCCTTCTTCTACCGGGTCGGCCGCCGGGTGAACATGATGGAGCAGGTGATCGACATCCCCGGGCAGGAGATCATCACCAAGGACAATGCGATGATCTCCACCGACGGCGTGGTGTTCTTCCAGGTCCTCGACGCGGCCAAGGCGGCCTATGAGGTGAGCGACCTCTACATCGCGCTGCTCAACCTGGTGACGACCAACCTGCGCACCGTGATGGGCGCGATGGACCTGGACGAGACCTTGTCCAAGCGCGACGAGATCAATGCGCGACTGCTCTCGGTGGTCGATCACGCGACGACGCCCTGGGGCGTGAAGATCACCCGCGTCGAGATCAAGGACATCCGCCCGCCGGCCGACATCGTCAACGCCATGGCCCGCCAGATGAAGGCCGAGCGCGAGAAGCGCGCCAACATCCTCGAGGCCGAGGGCAGCCGCGCCGGCGCGATCCTGCGCGCCGAGGGCGAGAAGCAGTCGAAGATCCTCGAGGCCGAGGGCCGGCGCGAAGCCGCCTTCCGCGACGCCGAGGCACGCGAGCGCTCGGCCGAGGCGGAAGCCAAGGCGACCCAGCTGGTGTCCGACGCGATCGAGGCGGGATCGAGCCAGTCGCTCAACTATTTCATCGCGCAGAAATATGTCGAGGCGGTCGGCAAGTTCGCGACCAGCCCCAATGCCAAGACGATCCTGTTCCCGGTCGAGGCGACCCAGCTGATCGGCACGCTGGGCGGGATCGGGGAACTGGCCAAGGATGCGCTGGCTGGTGGCGGTGGCGGCAATGGCGGCGCCCCGCGCCCGCCGGCACCGCCCGCCCCGCCGCGCCCGCGTCCGTTCGAGCCCAAGGAGGGTTGAGATGAACCTGCAGGAGCTGCTCACCGTGAACACCGGCCTCGCCTGGCTGATCCTGGCGGCGCTGCTGGCCATCGCCGAGCTGCTGGCGCCGGGCATCTTCCTGGTGTTCATCGCCGCCGGCGCCGCGATCACCGGCATCGTCACATTGCTGGTGCCGGGCTTCGACCTCGTGTTCGAAGTGTTCCTGTTCGCCGCGGCATCGGCGGCGGCGGTGGCGCTCGGGCGCGGCTGGTATCGCAGCAACCCGGTGCCGAGCGCCGACCCGCTGCTCAACGACCGCGTCGCCCGGCTGGTCGGCCAGGTCGTCACCGTGGTCGAGCCGATCACCGCCGGCCAGGGCCGGGTGAAGGTGGGCGACGGCGAATGGCCGGCCAATGGCCCGGACACCCCCGCCGGCGCGCATGTCCGCATCACCGGCGCCCGCGACGGCTCGCTCGACGTCGAGCCGGCCTGAAGACTTTCGTTTCGAGGAAAATTGCATGGATACCACTCGTCGCCAGTTGTTGCTTGGCGCAGGCTCGACTCTGGCGCTCGCCGGCATGCCCGCTACGGCCCGCGCGTTCGCCGCCGGGAATGACGCGCCCGCCCAGGCCCTGCTCGACCGGGTCGCCGAGCAGATGCTGCGCGACTATCCCGAGACCGCGACCACGCTGGGCGTAGACAAGGACAAGCGCGCCAACCTGAAGCACCAGCTGATGGACCGCTCGGCCAAGGGCCAGGCGAAGATCGCCGCGAACCTGAAAAAGGCGCTGGCCGACATCGCCAGGCTCGACCTGAACGCGCTGAGCCCGGCGATGCGCACCAATATCGACGTGATCCAAGCGAGCTTCTCCAACGCGCTCAAGGGTTTCGGCTTCGGCTATGGCGATGTCGCGACCGGCAGCTGGCGCAACTCGCCCTATGTGGTGGTGCAGAATGTCGGCGCCTTCCTCGATACCCCGCGCATGCTCGACAGCGACCACCAGATCGCCGTGCCCGAGGATGCGGAGGGCTATCTCGACCGGCTGGAAAGCTATGCCGAGCAGCTGGACGGCGAGACCGAGCGGCTCAAGATCGCCGCCAGCAAGGGCGTGATCGCGCCCGACTTCCTGCTCGACAAATGCCTGAAGCAGATCAAGCAGGCGCGCAGCGGCGATCCGGCCGGCTGGGGCGTGGTCACCTCGCTGGCGAACCGCACCGCGGGAATGGACGGCGATTTCGGCGAGCGCGCCTGGCTGCTCGCCAAGGACAAGCTCACGCCGGCCCTGGATCGGCAGATCGCGGAGCTGGAAAAGCATCGCAAGCGCGCGACCAGCGATGCCGGCGTGTGGAAGTTCAGGGACGGCGACGCCTATTACGCCTGGGCGCTGAGCGCCGGCACCACCACGACGATGACGCCCGACGAAGTCCACCAGATGGGCCTCGACCAGCTGGCCAGGATCCAGTCCGAGATGGACGCGATCCTGAAGAAAGAAGGCTATTCTCAGGGCTCGGTCGGCGCGCGGATGGAAGCTTTGGGCAAGGATTCGCGCTTCACCTTCCCCGACAATGACGCCGGCCGTGCCGAGATCATCAAGTTCATGCAGGAACGCGTGAACGACATTCGCGGGCGGATGCCGCAGGCGTTCCACACGCTGGTGAAGGGCAATCTCGAGGTCCGCCGGCTGCCGCTGGAAGAGGAGCCCGGCGCACCCGGCGCCTATGGCGGCGCGGGCTCGATCGACGGCACCGTGCCGGGCAAGATCTGGCTCAACCTGCGCACTACCGCGCTGCACACGAAGTTCAGCCTGCCCGACCTGGCCTATCATGAGGGCATTCCCGGACATGTCTGGCAGGGCGAATATGCCAACCGGATGCCGCTGATCCGCAGCATCCTGGCGTTCAACGCCTATTCGGAAGGCTGGGCGCTCTACGCCGAGCAGCTGGCCGACGAGCTGGGTGTCTATGCGGAGAACCCGGCGGAGAAGCTCGGCTATCTCCAGTCGCTGGGCTTCCGCGCCTGCCGCCTGGTCGTCGACACCGGGCTGCATGCCAAGCGCTGGAGCCGGCAGAAGGCGATCGAGTGGTTCGTCACCGCCAATGGCTCCTCGGTCGAGGAAGTCTCGGGCGAAGTCGACCGCTATTGCTCGTGGCCGGGCCAGGCCTGCGGCTACAAGGTGGGGCATAGCGAGATCAATCGCCTGCGCGACAAGGCCAAGGGCGCGCTGGGCGACCGCTACGACTTCCGCGCCTTCAACGATGCCGTGGTGCTCGGCGGGAACGTGCCGATGACCGTGCTCGGCCATGTGATCGACCGGCATATCGCGGAGCGTAAGGCCTGACGCTGGGCCTGACCTGGCGCTGGGGCTATGCGCTCGCCGCGCTCCTGCTGTTCGCGGTGGAGGTGGCGATCGCGCTGTTCGTGCGCGATCGCTTCGTGCGGCCCTATCTGGGCGACGTGCTGGCGGTGATCCTGGTCTATTGCGGGCTGCGGGCGGTGCTGCCGCTCCGGTCCCTGCCCGCCGCCCTGAGCGCCTTCGCGATCGGCGCGGCGATCGAGATCGGGCAGGCGGCGCATGTGCTCGACCTGCTCGGGGTGCAGAACCGGGTGATCCGCGTGGTGCTGGGCGGCAGCTTCGAATGGCTCGACTTCCTGGCCTATGCCGCCGGCGCCGGGATCGCACTGGCGGTTGATCGGCGCGTGTTGTCCAGATAACACAGCAGGAAACCGGATCGGGGATCGGCAACAGTGGCTTTGCGTCGGGCGCGGCATGAATTCTGGGGCGATGGCCCTGCCTATCGCGCGATCGGCGGCTTCACCTATCACCGCCTCGCCGCCACCGCGCCCGAGCATGAAGTCGAGACGCACACGCATGACGAGGCGCATTTCGTGCTCGTCCTGTCGGGCGGCTACAAATCCTCTGCCAGGGACGCACCGGCGGTGTCGCGCACGCCGCTCCTGGTGTTCAATCCACCCGGCACCACGCACCGCGACCGTTTCCATCAGGGCCAGGGCAGCTTCCTCGCCATCTCGGGTGGTTATGAGCGCGGCGAAGGCCCGGCGGTGCGCGTGCTCGATCCCTATGCGATCTGGACCGCGCATGCCGTGGCGGCGCAGTTCGACCGGTCGGCACCCTCCCCGCTCGCCTTTGACGGGCGGGCGCACCAGCTGGTCGCCACGATGCAGCCGCTCTCCTCGGACGAAGCCCGCAACGCCAGCAAGCCGCCGAGCTGGCTGAAGCGCGTGTTCGAGATGACCTTCACCGCCGACGATCCCGAGCTGAGCGTCGCCGACCTCGCCGCCGAGGCGGGCGTGCATCCGGTGCATCTGGCGCGGGTCTTCCGCCGCTATCTCCACTGCACCCCGGGCGAGCATCTGCGCGGGCGTCGGCTCGAGCGCGCGGCGGCGATGCTGGGGAACGGCACCGCCTCGCTGGCGGAAGTCGCCTATGCGACCGGGTTCGTCGACCAGGCGCATCTCAGCCATGCCTTTCGCGACGCCTTTCGCGCCACGCCCTCACGCTGGCGGCGGGAGGTTGCGCGGATACAAGACGGCGGCGCATCGGCATCGCAGAGCGGCTGACGCAACAGATGAAAGCGTTTCGATGCGTAAAGCCCTTTTCTCCGCTCTTCTCGCCTGCGCGATGACCCTTCCCACCTCCCTTGCCGCGCAGGACGCGAAGCCGGAGCTTGTCGGCCTGTGGGCCGCGAAGAAGCGCTTCGGCCCCGATGTGCGCGGCACGCTCACCCTGGTGCGTGACGGCGCAAAATGGCGGGCCGAGATCGCCGGGCGCGAGGCGGTGGTCGAGCAGGCGAGCGACACGCTGCGCTTCACCCTGCCCGGTGAGCGCGGCAGCTTTCGCGGGCGGATCGAGGGCACCCGCATCCGCGGCCATTGGGTCCAGCCGCGCATGGCGACCAGCGGTATGCGCTTCTCGACGCCGGTGGTGCTGGAGGCGGCCGGCCCGTCGCAATGGCGCGGCGAGGTGCGGCCGCTCGACGACAGCTTCACGCTCTATCTGAAGGTGGATCGCGAGGCCGACGGGCGGCTCGGCGTGTTCATGCGCAATCCGGACCGCAATGTCGGGCGCAATGTCGACCTCAAGCATATCGAGCTGAAGGACGGGCGCGTCCGGCTGCTCGGCACACCCGGCGGGATGGCCGAGGAAGTCGAGATCGCCACCGGCAGCTTCGATGCGGAGAACAGACTGCTCTCGATCGTCATCCCCGGGCGCGGCAACACTTATGACTTCGAGCCCGCCGACGCGCTGAGCGACTTCTATCCCCGCCCCGGCCTCACCGCGCCTTATGCCTGGCGCGCGCCGCTGGCGAAGGGCGATGGCTGGCCGGTCTCGACGCTGGCGGCGGAGAAGATCGACCGGGCGGCGATCAAGCGCTTCGTCCAGATGCTGATCGACGAGCCGATCACCTCGGTCCATTCGCAGGAGATCCATGCGGTGCTCGTTGCCCGGCACGGCAGACTGGTGCTCGAGGAATATCTCCACGGCACCGATGGCGACGCGCTGCACGACACGCGCTCGGCGGCGAAGAGCCTGACCTCGGTGCTGGTCGGCGCGGCGATGCAGGACGGTGCGCGGATCGGGCCGGAGACGCCGGTCTATGCGACGCTGGAGAAGGCGCTTCCCGCCGATCTCGATCCGCGCAAGCGGGCGATGACGCTGAGCGACCTGCTCAGCATGGCCTCGGGCTTCCACTGCGACGACCGCGATCCCAAGGCGCCGGGCAATGAGGATGTGATGCAGAGCCAGGACGCGCAGCCGGACTGGTATCGCTATGCGCTCGACCTGCCGATGGTCGCCCAGCCGGGCGGCGAGCGGGTCTATTGCAGCACCAACCCCAATCTCGCCGGCGGCGTGCTCGCCAAGGTGACCGGCGAGCCGATCGAGGACAGTTTCGACCGGCTGATCGCGCGGCCGATGCAATTCGGCCCCTATGCGCTCAACCTGCAGCCGACGGGCGAGGTCTATATGGGCGGCGGCGCGCAGTTCCGGCCACGCGATTTCATGAAGCTCGGCCAGCTGATGCTGAACGGCGGCACCTGGCAGGGCAAGCGCATCCTGAGTGCCGATTGGGTGCAGCGCGCCACCGCGCCGCGCGGGCAGTTGCGCGGCCTGCATTACGGCTATCTCTGGTGGGGGATCGACCTGCCCTGGCAGGGCCAGACGCTGCCGGCCTATTATGCGGCGGGCAATGGTGGCCAGGTGGTGATCGTGGTGCCGAAGCTGGACCTGGTCGTCGCGATCTTCGGCGGCAACTACGGGGACAAGGTGATGTACGTGCCCCAGGAGAAATACACGCCGGAGCATATCCTGCCGGCGGTGCGCTGAGCGCAGGGGCTCGCCGGCGCACGGCGAGCCCCTGCTACGGATCAGCTCTTGCCGCCGAGGAAGCCTGAAGCGAGCCCGCCGAGCTGGCCGAGCACGCCTTCGCCGTCGCCTTTCAGCAGATTGGCGAAATGGCCGAGCGAGCCTTCGCCGCCGATATGGCCGATGATCTCCTGGAGCTTCTCGACCGGCAGCCCGGTGGCGCCGGCGGCGCCTTCGGCGGTGTCGGTGTCCATCGGATGGAACTTGGCGAGCGCCTGCACCGCCTGCTCGACATGCTCGGGCGAGAGCCCGACCTTTGCCGCGAGATTGGCGATGTCCACATTCTGCGTGACCTGGCCGAGGATGCCGTCGAGGATGCTCATACTATTACCTCCCAATGGGTGATTGGAACGGCATCGTATCTAGCACGCCGACTCGTCCGCGCCCAACGGCAATGGTGCCCGGTCCGGCGGAACGAAGCCGCGGCGCGCCGGGACGGAGAAAAGCAGCTCGCGGCTGTAGAAGCCGAGCGGCCAGTCCCGCCGCCCGACCCGCGAGCGCAGCAGCCCGTTGACCCGCTCGACCAGCCCGGTCTCGCCGGCCTGCGCCAGGAACAGGCGCACCCCGGCGACATAAGCCCGGGTGATCGTGTCGTGATAGCCGCCCTTGTCGTCATTCACCCCGCCCACGCTTTCGTTGAAGCGCGAGATCAGCCCGGCGATCTCGGCATCCACGTCCACATCTGGGCGCTCGGCGATCAGGTAGAGGCAGGCGGCGAGATGCGCCTCATGGGTCCACTCCTCCTTCGCGAGCGAACAGGCGAGCAGTCCTTCGCCGAGATGGATGATCTCGGCGTCGGTGGCGAACAGTCTTGGCGAGAACTCGGTCATCGATCGGGCTCCTATCGCCCGATCGATGACCGGGCCAGTTATGCTGTGGTTACCTGCGGTGCCGCTTCGCGCACCCCTTGATCGACATGATCCGCGAACTGGGCGAAGTTCTCGACGAACTGGTCGACGAGCCGGCCGGCCGTGGCGTCATAGTCGGCCTTGTTCGACCAGGTCGCGCGCGGATCGAGGATCGCGCTGTCCACGCCGTTGACCGCCACCGGCACCATGAACCCGAAATTCGGGTCCTTGCGGAATTCGGCCTGGGCCAGGCTGCCGTCGAGCGCGGCGTTGAGCAGCGCGCGCGTCACCTTGATCGGCATGCGCTTGATCCCCGGATCGGTGGCGCGGCCGCCGCTCCAGCCGGTGTTGACCAGCCAGCAATCGACCCCGCCCTTGGCGATCCGCTCCTTGAGCAGATTGCCGTACACTGCCGGATGGCGCGGCATGAAGGCAGCGCCGAAGCAGGTCGAGAAGGTCGCCTCGGGCTCGGTCACGCCGATCTCGGTGCCGGCCACCTTGGCGGTATAGCCCGAGAGGAAGTGGTACATCGCCTGGTCGGGCGTCAGCTTCGCGATCGGCGGCATCACCCCGAAGGCGTCCGCGGTCAGGAAGATGATGTTGCGCGGCACCGGCCCGAGATTGTGCTTGGAGGTGTTGGGGATGAAGTCGATCGGATAGGCGCCGCGGCTGTTCTCGGCCAGGCTGTTGTCCGCCAGGTCGAGCGTGCGGCTCGCCTCGTCCATCACGACATTCTCGAGCACCGTGCCGAAGCGCCTGGTGGTCGCGAAGATCTCCGGCTCGGCCTCGGCCGAGAGATTGATCATCTTGGCGTAGCAGCCGCCCTCGAAATTGAAGACGGCGGTGTCGGACCAGCCATGCTCGTCATCGCCGATGAGCGTGCGCGACGCATCGGCCGAGAGTGTGGTCTTGCCGGTGCCCGACAGGCCGAAGAACACCGCGGTGTCGCCTTCGGGTCCGATATTGGCCGAGCAGTGCATCGGCATGATGCCGTCGACCGGCAGCAGATAGTTGAGCAGCCCGAAGACGCTCTTCTTCATCTCGCCGGCATAGGCGGTGCCGCCGATCAGGATCAGCTTCTCGGTGAAGTTGACCGCGATCACCGTCTCGCTGCGGGTGCCGTGGCGATCGGGATCTGCGCGGAAGCTCGGCAGGTCGATGATCGTGTATTCGGGCACGAACCCGGCCAGCTCGGCGCCCTCGGGACGGACCAGCATCGTGCGGATGAACAAATTGTGCCAGGCCAGCTCGTTGATCACGCGGACGTTGACCCGGTGCTCGGGCTGCGAGCCGCCATAGAGGTCCTGGACGAACAGCGTATCGCGATTGGCGACTTCGGCGAGGAAGTCGGCCTTGAGCGCCGCGAAATGCGCCGGGCTCATGTCCTTGTTGACCTTGCCCCACCAGACGCTGTCCTCGGTGGTGGCGTCACGGACGATGAACTTGTCCTTGGCGCTGCGCCCGGTGTGCTTGCCGGTGGTGACGACCAGCGGACCGTCCTTGGCCAGCTTGCCTTCGGCGCGGGACACGGCCTGCTCGACCAGCTGGGCGGTTTCGAGATTCCAGAAAATATCGGCCCCGGTCCCGATGCCCATAGCATCGAGACCGTGGCGCGGCGTGCGCTCAGTCAAATTTGCCTCCGTCTCCAAACACCCTGTGGGTGATCTGCCCAGGCTGTTGCCGCCCGGTGCAATATTATTGCGTGGCCATAAGCCCCTGCCGAAACTAGGGTCAACCCGAGTAAACGTTGTCAGCCGATTGAGCGGCGAAGAAGTTTCGGTTACGCCGTCAAATCAATGGTTCCGAGTGTCGCAAACGCATGACCGCTACGATCGCGCTGGTCGATGATGACCGCAATATCCTCACTTCCGTCTCGATCGCCCTGCAGACCGAGGGCTTCCTGACGCGCGTCTATTCCGACGGTGAGAGCGCGCTGAAGGCGCTGATCGACAATCCGCCCGACCTGGCGGTGCTCGACATCAAGATGCCGAAGATGGACGGGCTCGAGCTGCTGCGGAAGCTGCGCGAGAAGAGCACGATTCCGGTTATCTTCCTGACCAGCAAGGACGACGAGCTCGACGAGGCACTCGGCCTGGCGATGGGCGCGGACGATTACATCGCCAAGCCGTTCAGCCAGCGCCTGCTGATCGCCCGCATCCGCGCGATCCTGCGCCGCACCGAAGCCGCGCAGCCGAGCGCGGAGGGTGGCGAGGAAGTCACCGCCGAGGCGCTGGAGCGCGGCCGGCTGACGATGGACCCGGCGCGCCACCGCGTAACCTGGAACGGCACCAACGTGACGCTGACCGTCACCGAGTTCCTGATCCTCGAGACGCTGGCGCAGCGCCCGGGCATCGTGAAGACCCGCAACCAGCTGATGGATGCCGCCTATCAGGACGACATCTATGTCGACGACCGAACGATCGACAGCCACATCAAGCGCGTCCGCCGCAAATTCCGGCAAGTCGATTCGGAATTCGATGCTATCGAGACGCTCTATGGCGCGGGCTACCGGTTCTCGGACGAATAGGGACGAGCGCGACCTCGCGCTCAAATGGTCCAATCGCGTCAGCCTGACGCCGCGCATCCTCGCGGTGAACATCTTCGCGCTCGCGCTGCTGGGCGGCGGCTTCTCCTACCTCGATTCGTACCGCAGCCGCATCGTCGACAGCCGGGTTGAGCAGGCCGGGCGCGAGGTGCGGCTGATCGCCCAGGCGCTCGCCTCCGCCAAGGACGAGAAGCGCCGCGACCTGCTGGTGCTCAGCCTCGCCCGCGATACCGGCACCCGCATCCGGCTGTTCGACGAGAAGGGCAAGCTGCTTGCCGACAGCAAGGCGCTGGGCCTGCGCAACGTGGTGCTGCGCGATCCGGACAAGGATCCCTGGGGGCTGGAGGCGGCGCGCATCCTCGACGCGGTGATCGACACGGTGGCGGGTGCGGACCGCGCCCCGCTCTATCGCGAGCGCCCGGTCGACCAGGGCCTCGAATGGCCGGACGTGCGCACCGCCATGTCCGCCCATGGCACGCCGGCGACCGTATGGCGCGCGCCCGATCGCACCCCGGTGATCACCGCCGCCGCGCCGATCACCGAGCTCGGCGTGGTGATGACCACGGTGAACGCCCGCGACATCACCCAGACCGTCCGCGCCGAACGCTTCCGGCTCGGCATGGTGCTGCTGTTCGTCTCGGTATTCTCGATCCTGCTCTCGCTGTTCCTGGCGCGGACGATCGTGCGGCCGCTGCGCCTGCTCGCCCGTGCCGCGATCCGTGTGCGGCTGGGGCGCGCGCGCGAAGTGGTGGTCCCGCGCCTGCCCGACCGCAGCGACGAGATCGGCCTGCTCGCCCGCGCGCTTTCCGACATGACCGGCGCGCTGCGCGCCCGGATCGACGCGACCGAAGCCTTTGCGGCGGACGTGACGCACGAGCTGAAGAACCCCCTGGCCTCGCTCCGCTCCGCCGTCGACAGCCTGGCGGCGGTGAAGAAGCAGGAACATCGCGACCAGCTGCTCGAGATCGTCCGCGACGACGTGCTGCGGCTCGACCGGCTGATCACCGATATCTCCGAGGCCTCGCGCCTCGACGCGCAGCTCAGCCGCGCGACCTTCGAGCCGGTGGACATCGGGGCGATGATCCGCGCGCTGCTCGACCAGCGCGAGGCACGCGGCATCCCGAACGGCATCCGCATCGCCTTTGATTGCGCGGCGGGGACCGAGCTTACCATCTTGGGCGAAGGCGCCCGGCTGGAGCGGGTGTTCGAGAATCTGATCGAGAATGCGATCTCCTTCTCGCCGACTGGAGGCCTGATCGCGATCTCCGCCTCGAGCGACGAGGAAGACCTGACTATCCGGGTGGAGGACGAAGGACCCGGCGTGCCCCAGGAAGCGCGTGAGAATATCTTCCGCCGCTTCCACTCGGTACGCCCCCAGCAGGAGGCCTTTGGCCAGCATTCCGGACTGGGGCTTGCCATCGCCCGTACGATCGTCGAGGGCCACCAGGGGAGCATTTCAGTCGAATCGCGGGAGGATCGATTGAGCGGGGCGCGTTTCGTGGTGCGACTGCCTTTGGCGGGACGCAATTAATGGCAGAGCTGTCTTCTGAATCGATCCTCGCGGCCTGCGTGGCGATCGACGGGCGCGGCGTGCTGATCGAGGCGCGCGAGGATGCGCAGCGCGTCGACCTGCTGCTCCGGCTGCTCGATCGCGGTGCCACGCTGGTGGTCGATCCACGCACGGTCTGTGTGCGCCGGGGCAAGGCGCTCTACGCCACCGTGCCGGTGGGCCTGGGCGGCAAGGTCGAGATTCGCGGCATCGGCCCGGTGGCGATGCCCAACCTCGAGGAAGCGCCGGTCGCGCTGGTCGCGGTGGTGCTGGATGCCTCCCCGCGCCTGCCCGAGGATCGCCGCACCCGCCGCATCGCCGGGGTGGACGTGCCGGTGATCGCGCTGGGCCCCAATGAGCCGTCCGCGCCGATCAAGGTGGAATATGCGCTCAAGGCGCTCGCCAAATGAGCAAGGCACGGCCGAAACAGATATTGCTCGTCACCGGCATGTCCGGCGCCGGCAAGTCGACGGTGCTGCGCACGCTCGAGGACCTGGGCTGGGAGACCGTCGACAATCTCCCGCTGCTGCTGCTCAACCGCCTGCTCGATACCGCACCTGCCGAGGCGGATGACGACCGCCCGCTGGCGATCGGCATCGGCAGCACGACGCGCGGCTTCGATCCCGAAAGCATCGTCCGCCGCATCAAGAAGCTGCGCGAGGAGCATGGCCATGATGTCGGCACGCTCTTCCTCGAATGCGCGGGCGCCGAGCTCGAGCGCCGCTATTCGGAGACGCGCCGCCGCCATCCGCTGGCGCAGGACCGCCCGGCGCAGGACGGCATCGCCCATGAGCGCGAGCTGCTCACGCCGCTGCGCCGCTGGGCGAACCGGCTGATCGACACCACCGATCTCAGCGCGAACGAACTGGCCCAGCAGATTCGCAGGACCTTCTCGGGCGAGGGCCTGGGCGAGACAGTGATCTCCGTCCTATCCTTCGGCTTCGCCCGCGGCCTGCCGCGCGACGCGGACCTGGTGTTCGACATGCGCTTCCTCAGAAACCCGCACTGGGTGCCGGAACTGCGCCCGGGCACCGGCAAGGATGCCGATGTGTCGGCCTATATCGCCGCGGATCCCGCCTATCCGGCATCGATGGAGCAGATCGAGTCGCTGCTGCTTTTGTTGCTCCCGCGTTACCAGGCCGAGGGAAAGGCGTACGTTACGATAGCGTTCGGATGCACGGGGGGCCGTCACCGCTCGGTGCATGTCGCCGAACGGATGGCCGCCCGGTTGCGCGACGCGGGTTTTTCGCCCACGGTGACGCATCGTGATACCAAGACCGCGCCGCAGGACTCGCTGGAGGGGCTACCGGTGACCGTGGCAGGGGGCGGAGTTTGAGATGATCGGTTTGGTGCTCGTGACGCACGGACGACTCGCGGAGGAGTTCGTAGTCGCGATGGAGCATGTAGTCGGGAAGCAGGAGCAGATCGCTTCGATCTGCATCGGCCCCGAGGATGACATGGAAGGTCGCCGCGCGGACATCGCCGCGGCGATCAAGGGCGTCGATTCGGGCCGCGGCGTGATCGTGCTGAGCGATCTGTTCGGTGGTACGCCTTCGAATCTCGCCATCTCGCTGATGGAAGCAGGCAAGGTGGAGGTGATCGCCGGCATCAACCTGCCGATGCTGATTCGCCTGGGCAGCGCGCGCAAGACGATGAAGGTCACCGAAGCGGTGGCCGCGGCGCGCGATGCGGGCCGCAAGTACATCACCGTCGCATCCGAAGTCCT
Source organism: Sphingomonas sp. OTU376 (assembly GCF_038440415.1). NCBI lineage: Bacteria > Pseudomonadati > Pseudomonadota > Alphaproteobacteria > Sphingomonadales > Sphingomonadaceae > Sphingomonas > Sphingomonas sp. OTU376. The sequence continues at coordinate 31,452 of NZ_JASATQ010000059.1, forward strand.
GGGAGAGGCTGCCGCTTGAGTCGCACGATCCGAACCGTCACGATTGAGAACAAGCGCGGCTTGCACGCGCGCGCCAGCATGGCCTTCGTGACGCTTGCCACCGCCCAATCCGTGGAACTCACCGTCGAGAAGGACGGCAACACCGCCTCGGGCACGTCGATCCTCGACCTGATGATGCTCGGCGCCGCCAAGGGCGACACGATCTCGATCAGCGCCGAGGGCGATGGCGCGGACGGCGCGGTGCAGGCGCTGGTCGAGCTCGTCGAAGCGCGGTTCAACGAGGAATAGCCCTGCCCCGCTCAGGGACGGATGCCGGCATCCTCGAAATCCAGCACCACGCTTGACCGCGCGGCGATCGCCGCCCTGGTATCCGCCGCGCCACCCGCATCGCCCAGCTTCAGGCGCGCGATGCCGCGGCCATAGGCTGCGTCGACCAGCATCTTGTGCTGCATGTCGCGCATTTCCCGGTTGCCGAGCGCTTCGTTGAAATCCGCCAGCGCTTCCTTGTAGAGGCCCAGCGCCAGTTCGACACGGCCGCGATTGACCAGGGTCCAGCCTTGCCGGCCGGTGCCGTCCACCGCCGCGTTGCAATAGGGCATGGCGTTCTCGACATCGAAACCATAGCGGCCGCGGGCGAAGCACGACATGTTTGCCAGGCTCTTGTCCTCGGGGTGATTGCGGACATTGGCGTCCGCGATCGACAGCATCGCCTCGGGATGCCCGGCGGCGGCGGCAACATAGGCCTTCTGCGTAGCGGCGGAACCGCTTCTCTCCGGATGTTCGCTCGCAAGCGCGTCATAGGCCGCGTCGATCTGCTGGCGGCCCGCTGGCTCGGCGACCACGCGCTTCAAAGCCCGCCAGGGCAGGCCGCACAAGCCCTTCTCCCGCTTGATATTGGCGGTCATTTCCTTCGCGCTGGTCTTGTCGCCATTGGGGAATGAACAATCCGCCGCGGGCCCCGGCGCCGGCCGGGGCAATATTTTGCAAAGCCCCCCGAGAAAAGGC
>NZ_JASATQ010000060.1:0-32073 GCF_038440415.1 Sphingomonas sp. OTU376
CGGCGCGCGCGGCCCCCCGCCCCCCCCCCCGGGGAACCGCAATGCAAGCCGCTCGCGTCACCCGCCACTTCGCCCCGCTCCCCTCATCCCCCCGCAGGCGAGGATCCAGGGTAGTTCGGGACTCGCATGGAAATCAGCCGCACAGCCACCGGAAAGGTCAGCCCGAGCCCCGCCCGGGGATGACGATGGAATCAGCGCATCCCCGCAGTTCCCCGGCGAAGGCCGGGGCCCAGTCTCGGCGCACTATCGATGGCGCAGGAGCCTCTCGAACTTCGTTGCAACTGGGCCCCGGCCTTCGCCGGGGAACGGGAAACCAGGACTGATCCTTCCCCAACCCCTCCGTGCAAGCGACGCGAGCAGGAAGGCCGCGCCGGAGAATTTCGCGCAGCTCTATTTCTTGGGCGCCGCCGGTGGATTCAGCTCCGCCTTGAAGAAGTCCCTCACTTCCTCCAGCTGGTTCGTCCACCACGCCAGGACATCGCTGAAATTGCGCTGGTTGAGCCCGCCGACCATTGCCACGTCATAGGCGAAGCCCAGTTGGCCATCGGCATGGACCGACGCCTGGAGGAAGCGCTTGCCGGCATTCCACTTGTTGGCAAAGGCCGGCGTGTTCTCCGGCGCCTTCGCGAACAGCGCCTCGAAGCGCAGCGAATCGCAATTCACGTGCTGCTTGTCGCAGCCATAGAAGAAGACGTTGAAGCGAAAGACGCCCTGACCCTCGATCATCGGATCGCCGTCCCTGTCGGCGGACATCTTGGGCTTGAAACCCGCCTTCTCCATCGCCGCGAGCACGGTCTGTGGCGCGTTGGCGCAGACCAGGTCCTTGGCGCAAGGGGGCTGGCCTGCCGTCTGCGCCGCGACCGGCATCGTCCAGCCACCGGCCAGCACCGCCGCCGCGATCATCAAATTGCGCATCGATCCCCCCTCGTTGCTCCCATTCCGATCGTTCCGGTCCAGGCCCGCCGCCGCGCACTCGCTGACAGCATGCCCGCGGCAGGACCGCCGCGCGTCGTCACGCGCGGGCAGTCCTTCACTTCTTCTGCGCGAACGCCCCTTCCTCGTCGTCCATGAAGGTGAACAAATCCCCGGTCATCGACGACCACCAGTCGATCACATCGGCGAAATTGGCGTAGGTCGTCTTGCCGATGCTGGTGACGTCCATCCAGGTCGACAGGTCGCCGTCCTTGTCGATGACGATGCGCAGGAAGCGCTTCTTGGCGTTCCAGCGATTGGCCATCTCGACCGAGTACCAGGGCTTCTTCTTGTACCAGGAGAAGAACTGCATCGAAGTGCAGCCCTTGGCCGATTTGCAATCGTAGAACTCGATCGTGAAGGACGAGCCGTTGGCGGCGCTCTGGATGAAGGGGTCGCCGCTGTCGGCATGCGTCTTCAGCTCGGCCTTGTAGCCTTCGCTCTGGAGCAGCTTGGCCACTTCCTCGGGCCGCGAGATGTCGACCAGCCGGTCCGGATCGCCCTTCTGCGCCATTGCCGGCGCCGCCCACAGGCCGGCCGCCAGTGCGGCCGCGATCAACATCCCACGCATACAATCCCCCCTGCGTTGGCGAAGAATGGGGTGCTTCGCCCTGACTTTATCGAGCTACCCTAACACGGCGCAGGCGTTCGGCAATCATTCCGCGTCCGGCTCGTTCACGAACACGCCCAGCCCGTTCCCTGCGGGATCGCGGAAGTGGAAGCGGCGGCCGCCGGGGAAGCTGAAGATCGGCACGACGATCTCGCCGCCCGCCGCCGTCACCGCCTCCAGCGCGGCCTCCAGGTCCTGCACCTCGATGATCGGCAGCAGCTGCTCAATCACATGGTCGGTGCTGCCGTTGATGCCCAGGTCGGTGTCGCCGGTGGTGGTCGCGGCATAGTCCGGGCCGAAGTCGGTGAACTGCCAGTCGAACGCCTTGGCGTAGAAATCGCGGGTGCCGGCGACGTCCTTCGCGGGCAGTTCGAGATAGCTGATCCGTGCCATGAAATCCTCCAATGTTCTTGCTATGTTCTGATGCCGCGCCTAACTTCTGTCAATGGCAAAGAGTCGGCCGGTGCGCGGCGCCACCCTCAACGAGGCGAGCAGCCGCTTCAACCTCCCCGGGCGCGAGGCGGACGGGGACTGGCTCGACGCGCGCGCGGATCTGGACGACGCCCCGCCCCCGCTGCGCACCACGGTAACGGTCGAGCGGGCGCGGACGATCATCACCCGCAACCAGTCGCCCGACATTTCCTTCGATCGCTCGATCAACCCCTATCGCGGCTGCGAGCATGGCTGCATCTATTGCTTCGCGCGGCCGACCCACGCCTATCTCGACCTGTCGCCGGGGCTGGATTTCGAGAGCCGGCTGTTCGCCAAGCCCGATGCGCCGGCGCTGCTGCGCGCCGAGCTCGGCAAGCGCGGCTATGTCTGCCGGCCGATCGCCTTCGGGACCAACACCGACCCCTATCAGCCGATCGAGGCGGAGTGGCGGATCACGCGCGGCTGCATCGAGGTGCTGGCCGAGCATGACCATCCGCTGACGATCACCACCAAGTCCAACCGGGTGACGCGCGACCTCGACATCCTGGCGCCGATGGCGGCGAAGGGGCTGGCGGCGGTGATGGTCTCGGTCACCTCGCTCGATCCCAGGATAGCGATGACCGTCGAGCCGCGCGCGCCGCATCCGGAGAAGCGCCTGCAGGCGGTGCGGCAGCTTGCCGATGCCGGGGTGCCGGTGTTCGTCTCGCTGTCGCCGGTGATCCCGCACGTCACCGACCACGAGCTCGAGCATATCCTGGAGCGGGCGGCGGCGGCGGGGGCGCGGACGGCCTTCTTCCTGCCGGTGCGGCTGCCGCACGAGGTCTCGCCGCTGTTCCGCGCCTGGCTTGATGCGCATTTCCCCGATCGTGCGGGCAAGGTGATGGCGACGATCCAGTCGATCCGCGGCGGCAAGGACAACGACCCCAATTTCCACACCCGCTTCCGCGGCCACGGCCCCTGGGCCGAGCTGCTGCGCACGCGGTTCCGGATGGCGGCGAGGCGCTACGGGCTAGACCAGCAAGTGCTGCGGCTGCGGACCGACCTGTTCAGGCCGCCGAGCGGTCCGCAGGGGGAGCTGTTCTGAGCGCTATTTGCACATCGTATCGAGCGGAAACAGTTGCGGCGCCTTGGGCAGTTCGAATCCCTTGCCTGTCGCGACCTGCTCAAAATTCTGGGGTTGCGGCGGCAGTGCCGGGTTCATGTCCGCGGCATAATAGGGATCGCGCTGGGCTTCCTCGATCGACACGAAGCGATAGCCCTTCTCGCGGTACAGGGCGATCAGCCTGGGCATCATGTGCGCATCGAACGCACCCAGGTGCATCAGCAGCACATAGGGCACGTCGCGGCCGTACAGCTTCCGGGCCAGCTCGCGCGAGCGATCGGCCTGGACCGATGCGGCGCCGAGCCAGGCATGCTCTATGGCGAGGATGGCGTCGCTGTCGCCCTTGGCGATGCAGCGGGGATAGGCGTTGTTATAGGCCCAGTCCGAGAAATCCATGGTCACCGCGGCGACCTTGTAGCCCTTGCCGGCCAGCAGCTTGCGGATGCGGGCGCGGCGTTCCGGATCGGCACTGGCTTCGGACAGGAAGGGATAGCGGAACCAGTGCCAGTCGCTGGTGCCGGCCCTGGCCTTCAGGATCGGCTCGTTCTTCTCGAGCTCGGCGAGGAATTGCTGGTCGGTCAGGTCGTTCAGATTGGCGTGGCTCCAGCCATGGTTCCCCAGCGCCAGCCCGGCAGCCCGCCACTTGTCGAGCACCGGAGCGGAGGCGGGCTCGTTGGTGAGCTGGATGCCGTTGAGGAACCCTATGGCCGGCGCCCCACCGGCCTTGAGCGCGGCGATGATCTGCTCGGCAATGCCGATGCGGGTATATCCCTGGGGCAGCGGCGCATGCGCGGTGAGGTCGTCGAAGGTGAAGGCGATCATCGGCGCCGGGGTGGAAGGCGCGGCAGGCACCCTCCCCTTGTCGGTCACCTTGGCCGACAGCAGTGACAGGGGCACCGCATCCGCCATCGCCTGGTATCCGGCGACGGAAGGGTGGAGCCCATCATTGTCATAGGCCTTGAGGAGCTTCGTCGGTGCAGCAGGGTCGCGCATCGCCGCGTCGAAATCGATCACCCCGTCGAAGTTGCCGGGGGTACGGATCCAGGCATTGACCGCGGCACGATCGGCCTCGTTCTGGGCATCGGGGTGATAATAGCCCGAACCGCCATAGGGCGTGATCGTCGCTCCGATCACCTTGATTCCCTGCGCACGGGCCCGCGCGACCATCTGGCGATAGGCGCCGATCATCCCCTCGACCAGCGCGGCATGCGCCTCGGGCGTCGCCGGGGCATCGCGGGTCAGCGTGCCGAGATCGTTGACGCCCTCGAAGATCACGAGATGGGTGACGCCCGGATAGCTGAGCACCTCCCGATCGAACCGCGCCATCGCATTGGGGCCGAGCCCGTCATTGAGCAGCCGGTTGCCGCCGATCCCGGCATTGAGCACCGCCATGTCCGCCAGCGCCGGGTTGGCGCGCAGGCGGAGCTGCAGCGCGTCGGTCCAGCGGGCGTTGCTGTTGGTCGGTACGCCGTACCCGTCGGTAATCGAGTCGCCGAGGATCACCACCGCCGACGCCTTGGGCGAAGCCACCTCGATCGCGCCGATCTGGAACCAGCGATCGACCTTCTTCGCGTCCGCCAGATCGGCGTCACGGCTATGATCGCCGTGCAGATAATAGCTCGTCGCGCGCGCGCCAGGATGCCCTGTCTGCTGCATCGGCGCCTCAGGTAGATAGAGCGTGATCGCAAGATCCGCCCCAGCCTTCACAGGCAAGTCGAAGGGATCGGACCAATAGTCCGCCCCCGCGGGGATGGTGACACTCTTGGCCCCGCCAAAGGTAAGCGAGGCCAGGCTGGCGGCGTCGATCCGCGCCGAGGCGAGGTCAGCGCTCCGCGCTATCGTGGCCGCACCGATCCGCAGCGGCTGGGTGCCATAGGCATTGGTCAGGCGGACACGGAGCTTCTGTCCGGCAATCTGGACGCGAGCGATCTGGCGAAGCGTCGCGTCCTTCAGATCCTCGGCAGGGAGTGCATTGTTGCCCGGGATCATCTGGGACGTCGCCCATGCCGTTACCCAGCGCTCGCCCGGCGGTGCCGCGGCGCCCAGCAACAGGACCAGCGCCGCAAGGCGCGCGATCAGCCCCATATCCCTCTCCCTAGTCCATCATTATGATAGCGCTACCATAGCTACCCCATACCAAGGCGCAATGGCGATCTTCTCGGGAACGAGCGGATAAAAAATGGCCACCGCAATGGGTGGCCTGAGAAGGATAAGACCGGACGGCGGAAAGAGGGATCCAACGCCGCCCGGAGATCCGAAGATCTGAAGGGACAATATCCCTTTTTCGCACACTGACACATTACGGAAACATACAGTAGCCGAAACTACCTAACACGCCGATTGCGCTGCTTCGGCCGCAGGCCTAGGCCATCGCCAGACCACAAGGATACTCCATGCGCGCGCTTGCCTTTGCTTTCGCTCTCACGCTTCCCGCCATCGCCTATGCCCAGGACGCCCAGCCTACCGGCAAGCTGCCGGACACGGTAACGCCCCTCGCCTATCGGCTCGACCTCACCATCATTCCGGAAAAGCCGCGCTTCAGCGGCCATACCGAGATCGATGTGAAGCTGAATAAGGCAGCGCAGACAGTCTGGATGCACGGGCGCAACCTGAACGTCACCAAGGCGGTGGCGCTGGTCGGCGGCCGGGAAGTGCCGTTCACCTTCACTCAGAAGAGCCCCTATGGCCTTGCCCAGATCGATTTCGGCAAGACCGTGCAGCCCGGCAAGATCACGCTGAAGTTCGATTATGACGCGGCGTTCGGCGGCGGCGCCTCGGGGCCCTATCGCATCAACGTGGCAGGCGAGTGGTACAGCTGGACCCAGTTCGAGTCGATCGATGCCCGCGCGGCCTTCCCGGGCTTTGACGAGCCGGGGTTCAAGACACCCTTCACCGTATCGCTCACCACCAAGCCGGGCTTCGTCGCGCTGACCAATGCACCGGAGACGGGCAAGGCAACCAAGGTGGGCGAGCTGGTCAAGCATCGCTTCATCGCCACCAAGCCGCTGCCGACCTATCTGGTCGCCTTCGTCGTCGGCCCGTTCGAGACCGTGGGCACCAAGGTCGCGCCGACGCCCCAGCGCAAGACCCCGCTGCCGCTGCGCATCGTCGGCACCAAGCCCTACAAGGACGAGATGCAGTTCGCGCTCGACAATTCGGGCCCGATCGTCGCGCTGCTGGAGAAGTATTTCGGCCAGCCCTTCCCCTTCCCCAAGCTCGACCAGATCGGCTCGCCGGTGATGCCGGGCGCGATGGAGAATGCGGGCGCCGACATCTATGGCGACGGCATCCTGTTCGTCGACGAGAGCGACGCCACTTCGCGCAAGCAGACCTTCGGCATGGTCGTGGCGCACGAGCTGTCGCACCAGTGGTTCGGCGATCTCGTCACGCCGGCCTGGTGGGACGATATCTGGCTGAACGAGAGCTTCGCCAACTGGATGGGCTACCGGATCGGCAATGAATGGCGCCCGGACCTCGACATCGGCGTCGATGCCATTTCCGAGGGCTTCGACGCGATGGACCTCGATGCGCTCGTCGCCGGCCGGCCGATCCACCAGAAGATCACCAATGACGCCGATATCGACGCGGCGTTCGACCAGATAACCTATGGCAAGGGCGGCCAGGTCGTCGGCATGATCGCCGCCTATATGGGCGACGACAAGTTCAAGGCCGGCGTCCGCCTCCACATGTCGCGCTATAAGTACGGCAATGCCAGCACCGAGCAGTTCTTCGGCTCGCTCGCCGATGCCGCGCATGACCCGCGCGTGCTCGCGTCGCTCAAGAGCTTCGTCGACCAGCAGGGCGTGCCGGTGGTCACCTTCCACCGCCAGAACGGCATCCTCACCGCCAGCCAGCAGCGCTTCGCCTATTTCGGCACCAATGCGCCCGCCGAGCAGTGGATCGTGCCGGTCTGCGTCCGCCAGGGCGAGACCAAGAACTGTACCCTGCTCGACAAGCCGAGCGCGCCGATCGTCGCCAATGGCACCGGCACGCTGGTGCCCAATGCCGGCGGCTGGGGCTATTATCGCTTCGATCTGGACCCGGCGGACTGGGATTCCCTGATCACCGCTGCACCGACGCTGCCGACCGGCGAGGCGCTGGCGCTCGACGACAGCCTTTGGGCCAGCTTCTATGCCGGCAAGGCGAAGACCGCGCAGCTGGTCTCCCTCGCCCGCTCGATGGCCGCCCATCCCAAGACCAAGATGCAGCTCGACAACGGCACCCGCCTCGCCGGCCTGCGCGAGCGCGGGCTGATCGGTGCGGCCGCCCAGCCCGCCTATCGCAAGCTGTTCGTCGACATCTACGGCCCAATGCTCGCCAGGATCGGCTTCGACCCCAAGGCCGGCGCGCATGAGGGCGACAATGCCGACACCGCCGAACTGCGCGAGCAGCTGGTCGGTTTCGTCGCCGACAACGGCCATGACGCAGCGCTGCGCGCGAAGCTGAGCGCTGCCGCCGATGCCTGGCTGGCGGGCGACGCCAAGGCGCTCGACAGCGATTACGCGCCGCTCGCGCTGGCGGTGACGGTGCAGGATCGCGGCGTGCCCTTCGCCAGGACGCTTGCGGAGACGGCACTGGCCGGCAAGACGCCGGGCCTGCGCCAGGCCGCGTTCCGCGCGATCGCCTCCTCGGGCAACGCCGATGTCGCGAAATGGTATTTCACCGAGTTCAGCGACGCGCGCTACACCCCGCGCGAGCGGCTGTTCGCGGCGGCGACCTTCATGAACGATGCCGACACCCGCGATGCCGCGCTCGACTATATGCTCGCCCATTTCGACGAGTTCGCGAAGCTCACCGGCGGCGGCGGCATCTTCTCGGGCCGCTCGGCACAGATGTTCAAGTCGCAGTGCAGCCTTGCCGCGGCCGACACGGTCGATGCCAAGCTGCGGGCGGAGGGCGGCAGCACCTTGTCGCTCGATCGCGCGGTCGAAGGCATCCGCAACTGCGCCCGCTTCAAGGACGCGAAGGCGGGTGAAGTCACCGCCGCCTTTGCCGGGATGTAACGATCCAGCCTCCTCCCCGCCCCCCGGGGAGGAGGTCAGGACAAGATCAGCCGTCCGTCCTTGCGGGTGAAGGCGACACCCGTCGCTTCGAACAGCCCGGCCAGGAAGGCGGCAGGATCGTCCACGCCCTTGTCGAGATACTCGCGGACCTTTGCGGTCAACGCCGGATCGCTCGCCGCCGCGAAGGCCGCCAGCCAGTCGGCCTGATCGACCTTCCCATCCGCCCGATTGGCATCGATCAGCCCGCGGATCCAGGTGAAGGCATCGGCATTGGGATCGCGCTTCCGCGCCGCCGCTTCCGCCGCGAGCAGCAGCGTAGCCCCGCAGGCATAGTTGGTGCGCATGTCGCCCCGTGCCGAAGCACCCGACAGCGGTAGTCCGGGGCCATTGTTCTTGATGCAATCGTCGACTTCGCGCTGCAGTTCCCCGCGCGCATCATAGCCGGGCACCAGCTGCTGGAGCGCGCGGATTGCCAGCACATCGGCCGTGCCTTCGGTGATCCAGGCATCAGCGCGGCGCTCATAGCTGACTGTCTGCCCCATCCAGAAATGCGCGCTTTCATGGCCGATGAACCAGCGCAGCTTCGACAGGCCAGCGGGCGAGGAATCCGCCGTCTTCGTCCCGCTGATCCGCATCACCACGGTACCTTCAAGTACGCTGCCGCCATAGGACTGGCCAGGCATGTCCGCGCCGCCCCAGGCAACCAGCGCCATCGGTCGGCCGGAAGCATTGGGCCCGAGCCGGTCGCGATAGAGCGCGAACAGGCGCGGGGTGAAATCGTTGAGCTCGGTGCGGATCCATGCCGGCAGGCCGGGATCGAGGATACCGGCAAACGCCGCAGTCTCAATCGGCCGGGCCGGGCCCGAATAGGCATAGGCGCCCGCCCCTTCGAAATCGCCTCGTGCCTGGTCCGGGGTCGTCATGCCCTTGTAGAGCAAAGTCCCGCCCGGATTGGCGATGGCCAGCGTGCCGCGCGGGTTCTCGATCTTCAGGTCGTTGAGGTCCGAGGGCAGCGCCGCGGCATCGGCCGCCGCCTTGAGCGGCACCAGCCCGTAATGCGCGTCATAGACGGCAACGCCACCGTCCGAGAACAGCAGGTACGGCGTGTAGTCGGCCTTGAGCGACTGGCCATAGGGCCTGATCCGGATGCGGACGCGCTGCAGCATCCCCTTGCCGGCGGCGAGCACATCGTAATTGCCTTGCCGCTCCAACCGCACGCCCGGCGTCTCCACCGTCCAGCTGTCGAGCCGCCAAGAAGCGCCGTCGAGCTTGGGGAAGGAGCGCAGGAAAAACCATGCCGGGGCCTTGCGGCGGAAGCGATAGTCGAGAACCCAGCTGCCATCCCTCTGGCGGGTAAGCGTCGCGTCGAAATCCGCCCTGGTCGTGGCGACCGGATACATAGCCGGTTTCGCAACCGCAGGGGCCGCGAGCAACATCAGGGCGCCCGCCATGCCCAGCAGGATCTTACGCTTCACAAGTCCCTCCACCCTGGTGTGTTATTATTACACCACACCAGATGGAAGGAGTCACCCGAAATCAGGCGGCCGCCAGCTTGAAGTCCTTGTACTGCGCCCGGATCGCGGTCTTGAGCAGCTTTCCGGTGGCGGTGTGCGGCAGGCCCTCGACGAAATGGACCTCGTCGGGCAGCCACCATTTGGCCACCTGGCTCGCGAGATGCGCCTGCACCTGCTCGGCGGTCACGTCGCTGCCCGGCTTGCGGACGACCAGCAGGATCGGCCGCTCCTCCCATTTCGGGTGATAGACCCCGATCGCCGCCGCCTCCGCCACACCCGCGCAGCCGACCGCCGCATTCTCCAGGTCGACAGAGCTGATCCACTCGCCGCCGGACTTGATGACGTCCTTGGCGCGATCGGTGATCTGCATGGTGCCGTCCGGATGCAGCACAGAGACGTCGCCGGTGTCGAACCAGTTATCGGGATCGACCGCGGATTCATCCGCCTTGAAATAGCGCTCGACGATCCACGGACCGCGCACCTGGAGCCGGCCCGAGCTCTTGCCGTCGCGCGGCTGCACATTGCCCTCGTCATCGACCACGCGCAGCTCGACGCCGTACGGCACCTTGCCCTGCTTGCAGACCTGGTCGACCTGCTCCTCGAAGCTGAGATCGTCCCAGTTCCACGAAGGCGCACCCATCGTGCCGATAGGCGAGGTCTCGGTCATGCCCCAGGCGTGATTGACGCGGATGCCCATCTTCATCAGCCGCTCGATCATCGCGCGCGGCGCGGCCGATCCGCCGATGGTCACGATCTTGAGGTGCTTCGGTTCCTCGCCGGTCGCGTCCATATGCTGGAACATCGCGAACCAGACGGTGGGCACGCCGGCGGTGTGGGTCACCTTCTCGCGGTTCATCAGGTCGCACAGCACCAGCGGGTCGTTGACCGCCGAGAAGACGAACTTGATCCCGGCAGCCGCGCCGGCCCAGGGCAGGCCCCAGCCGACCGCGTGGAACATCGGCACGATCGGCATCGCCACGGCCCGCGCCGACAGGTCGAACACGTCGGGCTGCATCTCGGCGATCGCATGGATCACGCTGGAGCGGTGGGTATAGACCACGCCCTTGGGATTGCCGGTTGTGCCGCTGGTATAGCAGATCATGCAGGGCTCGCGCTCGTCGCCCTTCACCCAGTCGTAATTGCCGTCCTCGGCCGCGAGCAGCGCCTCGAAGCCGTCCGGCCCGTCGCTGTCGAAGCAGTAATAATGCTCGATCGTCGTCCATTGCGGCTTCAGCTTCTCGACCAAAGGCGCGAAGGCGCGGTCGTAGAACAACACCTTGTCCTCGGCATGGTTGGCGATGAAGGCGAGCTGGTCCTCGAACAGGCGCGGATTGATCGTATGGATCAGCCCGCCCATGCCGGCGGTGCCATACCAGGCGACGAGGTGGCGGCCATGGTTCATCGCCAGCGTGGCGACGCGGTCGCCCCTCTTCACCCCGAGCCGTTCCAGTGCCTGGGCGAGCTTGCGGCTGTCACGGGCGATGCCGGCCCAGGTGGTCCGCGTCTCGCTGCCGTCGGCCCAGCGGGTGACAATCTCCCGCCCCCAATGCTCGCGCGCGGCGTGATCGAGCAGCGTGGTAACGCGCAGCTCGAAATCCTGCATTCCACCCAGCATCCTGGCTCTCCATACCGATTTTTCGATAGCGTAACCTGCGGATGGCGCGGGTGTCGAGAGCGGGGCGTGTAAGGAAGGGTTTCGCCCCTCCGTCAGCCAATTCCCCTCCCTGGAAGGGAGGGGCGTTTCAGGGCTAAGCCGCCTCGGCCAGCTTCGCCGCCGCGCTCTTCAGCGTTGCCCAGCGGATGCCAGGGACATTCTCGATCTTCTGGCGCAGTTCGCCATCAAGCCGGAAGTCGCGGCCCAGCACGATATCCGCCGTGCCGCCCGGAATGCCGACATGCACGACGACTTCGCCGCGCCCGCCACGCTGATCGCTGATGATGCCCGCGAGGATCGCGACCGCATGAACATCGTCGATGGTCACGTCGAGCACCAGCCTTGCCGTGTTGGCAAGGCTCTCGATGCTCTGGACGCGCTTGATCGAAACGCGCGGCGTATCTTCGCCGGCGCGCTTGTCGAGCTCCACCGTCAGCACCGCGCAACCGCCTTCGCGGGCGCAGCGCTCGAGATCGGGGACGGCGCTGTCCTCGAAGCAGCTGGCGATGGTCTGGGCCGACTTGTCCGAGATCGACGCCATCACGTAGCGATTGCCGCGCGCCGAGGTGCGGGGACGGCAATCCTCGACCAGCACCGCAAGCGTGGCGCCCACGCGCGTGCCGGGCGGCACGTCCACCTCGTTCAGCGACACGATATCGATCGCGCCGAAAGTCCTGGCGAGGTGCTGGAAACGATCGAGCGGATGCGCCTGGAAATAGAAGCCAAAGGCTTCCCGCTCATACCCGGTCCGGTCGGAGGTCGACCAATAGACATCATCGGCAACGCGGATCTCGTCGCCGGCAGGCTTGGTGAGCATATCGAAGGACGCCTGGAAGCTGTTCCGCTCCCCATGCGAGCGCTGGCAGACCGCCATGATGAGCTCAGCCGCGCCATAGACGCCGGCCCGATTGTCGTTGATCGAATCGAAAGCGCCCGAGGCAGCCAGGGTTTCGAGCTGCCGCTTGTTGATCAGCTGCGGATTGGTGCGCAGCGCGAAGTCGTCGAGCGACTTGTAGACCCCGCGCTCCTCGCGATCGCGCACCAGCTCTTCCATCGCGCCTTCGCCCACGCCCTTGAGCGCGCCGAGCGCATAGCGGACCGCCAGCCCCTCCTCGGTCTTCTCGACGAAGAAATCGGCCTGGCTGCGATTGATGTCGGGTGACAGGTAGCTGATCCCGAGCCGCTTCATGTCATCGACGAAGATCGCCAGCTTGTCGGTCTGGTGGATGTCGTACGCCATCGACGCGGCGAAGAATTCGTGCGGATGATGCGCCTTGAGCCACGCCGTCTGATAGGCGAGCAGCGCGTATGCGGCCGCGTGCGACTTGTTGAAGCCGTAGCCGGCAAACTTGTCGATCAAGTCGAACAGCTCGTTGGCCTTGGCCGGCTTGATGCCGTTATGCTCGGCGCAGCCCTTCACGAAGGTCTCGCGCTGGGCATCCATCTCCGCCTTGATCTTCTTGCCCATCGCGCGACGCAACATGTCTGCGCCACCGAGCGAATAGCCGGCCAGGATCTGGGCGGCCTGCATCACCTGCTCCTGATAGACGAAAATCCCGTAGGTCTCGTTCAGGATCGGCTCGAGCAGGTCGTGCGGATAGATGATCTCCTCGCGCCCGGCCTTGCGGTGGCCGAAGCTCGGGATGTTGTCCATCGGGCCCGGGCGGTAGAGCGACACGAGCGCGATGATGTCGCCGAAGTTCGTCGGACGCACCGCGGTCAGCGTGCGCCGCATGCCTTCCGATTCCAGCTGGAACACGCCGACCGTGTCGCCGCGCTGGAGCAGGTCATAGACTTCGGTGTCGTCCCAGGGCAGCGCATCGAGATCCACGTCGAGCCCGCGATCGGCGAGCAGCTCCACCGCCTTCTTGAGCACCGACAGCGTCTTGAGACCGAGAAAGTCGAACTTCACCAAGCCGGCGCCTTCGACATATTTCATGTCGAACTGGGTCACCGGCATGTCCGACCGCGGATCGCGATAGAGCGGGACGAGCTGCGACAGCGGCCGGTCGCCAATCACCACGCCGGCGGCGTGCGTCGACGAATGGCTCGGCAGCCCCTCCAGCCGCATCGAGAGATCGACGAGGTACTTGATCTCTTTGTGGTTGTTATACTCGGCCAGGAACTCGCCGACGCCGTTCAGCGTGCGCTCGAGCGTCCAGGGATCCGTCGGGTGGTTCGGGATCTGCTTGGCCAGCCGGTCGATCTGGCCATAGCTCATCTGCAGCACGCGGCCGACGTTCTTGACCACCGCGCGCGCCTTCATCGTACCGAAGGTGATGATCTGCGCGACGTGATCGGCGCCGTATTTCTGCTGGACGTAGCGGATCACTTCGCCACGCCTTGTTTCGCAGAAGTCGATGTCGAAGTCGGGCATCGAGACGCGTTCCGGGTTCAGGAAGCGCTCGAAGAGCAGGCCGAGCTTGAGCGGGTCGAGATCGGTGATGGTCAGCGCCCAGGCGACCGCCGAGCCTGCGCCCGAACCACGGCCCGGCCCCACCGGAATGTCGTGCGCCTTCGCCCATTGGATGAAGTCGGCAACGATCAGGAAATAGCCCGGGAAGCCCATCTGGATGATGATGTCGAGCTCGAACTGGAGCCGTTCGTTATACGCTTTGCGTTCTTCCGGATCGGTGATCCCGGCCTTCTCAAAGCGCTTTTCCAGCCCCTGCCAGCTGAGATCGCGCAATGCCTGGGCCTCGCCCTCACGGTCGCCGGCAAGGCTGGGCAGGATCGGCTTGCGCTTGGGCGCGGTACAGGCGCAGCGCTGGGCGATGACGAGCGTATTCGCGATGGCCTCGGGCAGGTCCGAGAACAGGCTTTTCATCTCGTTCGCCGGCTTGATCCAGGCGTCGGGCGAGGAACGCGGGCGATCGTCGGTCGCGATGTATGAGCTGTTGGCGATGCACAGCATCGCATCATGCGCTTCGTGGAAGGTCGGCTCGGCGAAGCAGCTTGGGTTGGTGGCGACCAGCGGCAGGTTCCGGTCATAGGCCAGGTCGAGCAGCCTGGGCTCCGCCCTGCCCTCGATCTCGTCCAGGCGCCGGACGATCTCGATATAGAGCCGGTCGCCGAACAGCGACTCGAGTCGGCTGGCATAATAGGCAGCCGCGCTGTCCTGCTGCTCGGCATAGAGCCGCGCCAGCGCACCCTCGCGCCCCGCGGTCAGGCAGATCAGGCCGTCGGTACGCCCTTCGAGCGCGTCGAAGGGGATATGCGCCTCTTCCTCGAGCGGGCGATCGAGGTGCGCCATCGAGACGAGATCGCACAGGTTGAGATAGCCGGCATCGTCCTGCGCATAGAGCGCCAGCCAGTCGATCGGCGCCGCGACTCCGTCGGGCATGTTCGGGCGCTTGACCGCGAGCAGCGTGCCGATGATCGGCTGGATGCCCGACTTCATCGCCGCATCGCCGAAGCTCATCGAGGCATAGAGGCCATTGCGATCGGCCACCGCGATCGCCGGAAAGCCCAGTTCTTTCGCCCGCTTGGGGATCGCCTTGGGTTCGATCGCGCCCTCCAGCATGGTGAAGGACGAGAAGACCCGAAGCGGAACGAAGCCGGAATGCATCGCCCGATATTAGGGGGCCGCCCTCCGTGGCGCTACCCGTGGGGAGCGTTTTCCACAATTTTCAAGCGTTTGGGCTCAGGATTCTTCCCTACGCGCGGACTCGGACGGGTGCTCTCCTGAATGGAAGCCCGCGCCGGGCTGGTTCAGAACATAGTTAATGGCAGTAAACATTTCGTCGATGGAACGGAACGGTTCATCGGCGGATCAGAATTGGGCGGTATTATGGCAACTATAAGGCAAGCAGAGAAACCCAATGAGGTTTCAGTGACTTACCAGCATGAAAACCCTGTTTTCTGACGAGTCGAAACCCATGAATGCTCTTTACCATGGTAGCGAACTTTGCGAGGTCGATGCGGACGGAAACGTCGCCATCCCGGCCTTTCTCGAAGCCGCCCTCACCCCCGAAACCAGCCCCGAGATCATCGTCGCCAAGCATCAGGGCGACAGCTGCCTGGTCGGCTATGGCCGCGAGCATCTCGCCACCCTTGCCGAGCGCGCCGAGCGCCGCCGGCTGGCGGAGGAAGCCCGGGGCGAGGAAGCCCGCAGCCACTATCACCGCATGCGCGGCACTTTCGGCCTTTCCGAGCGGATGAAGCGCGAAGGCAAGGGCCTTCGCATCCCCGCGGCGATGCGCCATCTCGGCCGCATCGACGACCTGGCGTTGTTCGTCGGCGCCGGAGACAGCTTCGAAATCTGGAACCCCGCGCTCGCGCTCGAAAGTGACGACGAGCATTTCCGCGCCCTGGCCGAATTCCGGCTGCGGACCCGCGGCACCAAGTCCAAGGGAGTGCATTGAGATGAGTATCCGCTGCAACATGATGGGCCACACCGCCGGCACGACCCATCACCACAACCAGGGCCTCGATTTCGCGACCTGCCACCATTGCGGCTGCGACCTGATCCGCCCGGACGGTGGCGAGTGGAGCGAAGTACCCGAGGGCTTCCAGGTGGTGTGGCGCGAATTCGGCCGGACCGGCGACGCCGCCTCGGTCGCCGAGCGGATGGCCCGCATGGCGCCCCCACCCCGCCGCCGCGAAGCGCGCAACGCTCGCCCCAAGCCGCGCCGTGATGCGCGCGGTCGCCCTTTCTCGGCAGGTTTCGGCATGGTCGGCGCGCTCGCCAATCTCGGCAAACTGGTCGGCAGTGATGTCGAAGACGACACCACCGGTATCGAGGCCAGCGGCCAGTATGTCATCCGCCTGCCGCACACCGGCACGACCCATTAAGGACCGCGCTTCCGCGTAGCGTACCGGTAGTACGCGCGGTCCCGGACCCGGTGGCGGGGTGCACCTCCTCCCGCCCCGCCACCGGCCTCTCTCATGCGACGTTGGTGCGCAACACCTCCCGTCCCATACCGCGCCTGGCCTTGCGCGCTACCGGATCGGCGGCACCCAGAACTCCGGACAGGCCAGCAAGGCACAGCAGGTAGCCGACAATGGCACTGCCGCCATAGCCGACAAGCGGCGTCGGATAATTGCCCATGGCCGCCGCCAGGATGATTGCCAGCCATACTCCGCCAAATGCCGCTAAGCCGGGATCACGCCGCCACCCCGCGAGCGCCGGCACCAGCAGAAGCGCCGATCCCGCGAGCACCATCATGCCGGCAAGCGGATGGAGGTCGAATGCCGTGAAAAGGATCTGATCGACATAGGGCATCGCCGGCTGAACATCGGGCTGCAGCATCGCGACGACAAAGCCGATCATGACCACGGACAATGCCACAAGGACATTTCGCTCGGGCCGGACCAACGCAAGCGCGGCCAGTCCGGCCGCCAGCGCCCCGGCCATGGCACGATCGGGCTGCAGGGCCAGCGCGAGTGTCGCGGCCACTACGCCGAGGCCGGACAGTCGATCCCGTACGCGCGCAAAGCCGATCACCAGCACCGGGACGAGAATCAGGCTCGGCTGGATGCCTAGCCCTCCGATCGATACCCAGCGTGTCGCCCCGTCATGGGAAACGCCGACCAGAGTGGTCGCAAGGAGCACCAGCCCGAGCGCGAGCACCACGGGGCCGGTGCCCAGCCAGCGAGTCTGCGGCAGATGGGTGACGATCCCGACCGCCAGGAAACCGATCGCCAGCGCCGTCAGATTGCGGAGCGGATACCCAAGCGGCGCCCCGCCGATCATCATATAGCCGATGCCAAGTCCGGTCGCGCCAATCGCGCAGAGCCCTATCAATCGCCTCGCCGTCATCCGCCCCTCTCCCATGTGAACTCGCAACGCTTCGCCAGCAGCGCCCCAGAGGCAACCAAGGGCAAAGCGCAACGCTTCGCCCGACTGCTCAATCTCCGCCGTTTCCCGGCGCATCGCCTCGCCCCAGTGGCTCAGCCGTGCCGGGAGCAGCGCCGCGGCGAGATCGGCCAATGCGGTCGCCAGCGGCCGGATCATGCCCGGTTCTCCGCCAGACCGGGCGCGCCATCGCGCAGCAGTTCGATAGCGAAGGCCCGCCCTTCCGCAGTCAAGCGATAGGCATGACGCGCCGGGCGCCCGGGCTCGCTCGGCGGCTGCCATTGCGCCTCCAGATGTCCTTTCTCCCCCAGCCGGATCAGCAGCGGATAGAGCGTGCCCGATTTGATCCCGGCGGCCCGCCCCAGCGAATAGCCATGCGACCAGTCCGCCCCGGCATCGAGCAGGATGGCGAGGACGTTGCGGGCAGCGGGTGAAAGCGCTCGATTTCGGACCATACGCAATAAATCTACCTAGGTAGATTTAGAGTCAATCCCCCGCCCAATGAAGTTATCCACCGGTTTCTCACGCGTACGCGCACGCGCGCGGGCGGGGTTGGCAGGATGCATCGGCACCGCTAGAGCCGTAGGCCACACTCAAGAACCCGAAAGCGGTGAACACTTTGACCGACGAGACCATCCTCGCCGAAGACCCCTCCGACATCACGCCGATCTCGATCGTCGATGAAATGAAGACGAGCTACCTCGATTACGCGATGAGCGTGATCGTGGCGCGCGCGCTCCCCGACGTTCGCGATGGCCTGAAGCCCGTCCACCGCCGCATCCTCTACGCCGCGCAGGAAGGCGGCTATGTCGCCGGCCGCGCCTATCGCAAGTCGGCCCGCCTGGTCGGTGACGTGATGGGTAAGTACCACCCGCACGGCGACAGCTCGATCTATGACGCGATGGCGCGCATGGCCCAGGACTGGGCGATGCGGGTGCCGCTGATCGACGGCCAGGGCAATTTCGGCTCGATGGATCCCGATCCGCCCGCCGCGATGCGTTACACGGAGGCGCGCCTTGCCAAGGTCGCCTCGGCGCTGCTCGACGATATCGAGAAGGACACGGTCGACTTCGTCCCGAACTATGACGGGTCCGAGAGCGAGCCGGCGGTCCTCCCCGCGCGCTTCCCCAATCTGCTGGTCAACGGTGCCGGCGGCATCGCGGTCGGCATGGCGACCAATATCCCGCCACACAATCTCGGCGAAGTGATCGACGCCTGCCTCGAGCACATCAAGGCGATGCTCGGCCAGCGCGAGGTGCTGACGCTCGAGGAGCTGATGGAAATCGTCCCCGGTCCGGACTTCCCGACCGGCGCGCTGATCCTCGGCCGCACGGGCTGCCGCAACGCCTATTCGACCGGCCGCGGCTCGATCATGGTCCGTTCGCGCCACGAGTTCGAGCAGCGCGGCGATCGCCGCTCGATCGTGCTCACCGAGATCCCGTACCAGCAGGGCAAGAACGCACTGGTCGAGAAGATCGCCGAGGCCGCCAAGGACAAGCGCATCGAAGGCGTGAGCGACATCCGCGACGAATCGTCGCGCGAAGGCGTCCGCATCGTCATCGACCTCAAGCGCGATGCGACCCCCGAGGTCGTCCTCAACCAAGTCTGGCGGAACACCCCTGCCCAGTCGAGCTTCCCGGCCAATATGCTCGCGATCCGCGGCGGCCGCCCGGAACTGCTCAACCTGCAGGACATCATCGAGGCCTTCGTCAAGTTCCGCGAGGAGGTCATCACCCGCCGCTCGAAGTTCGAGCTGGCCAAGGCCCGCGAGCGCGCGCACATCTTGCTCGGCCTGGTGATCGCGGTCACCAACCTCGATGAGGTGGTTAAGATCATCCGCGGTTCGTCGAGCCCGGCGGACGCACGCGACAAGCTGCTCGCACGCGAATGGCCGATCGCGGAGATCGCCCAGTACATCAAGCTGGTCGAGGCAGTCGAAACCGAAGTCACCGGCGACATCTATCGCCTGTCGGACGCTCAGGTCCGCGCGATCCTCGATCTGCGCCTGCATCGCCTGACCGCGCTCGGCCGTGACGAGATCGGCGACGAGCTAAAGGAACTGGCCGACTCGATCGCCGAGCTGCTCGAGATCCTCGGCAACCGCGCCAAGCTCTATGAAGTGATGGTCGAGGAGCTGACCACGGTCCGCGCCCTTTATGCCACCCCGCGCCGCACCGAGATCGCCCCCGCCGCCGACGGCATCGAGGACGAGGACCTGATCGAGCGCGAGGACATGGTCGTCACCGTGACCGTGCAGGGCTATATCAAGCGCACCAGCCTCGACAGCTTCCGTGCGCAGAACCGTGGCGGCAAGGGTCGCGCCGGCATGGCGACCAAGGACGAGGATGCCGTCACCGAGCTGTTCGTCACTTCGACGCACACCCCGGTGCTGTTCTTCTCGACCCTCGGCAAGGTCTATCGCATGAAGGTCTGGAAGCTGCCCGAGGGCGGCCCGGCCACCCGCGGACGGCCGATGATCAACATCCTGCCGCTGGCGGCGGGCGAGACCATCTCCACCGTGCTCCCGCTTCCCGAGGACGAGAGCGAGTGGGCGAACCTCCATGTGATGTTCGCCACCGCCAAGGGCTCGGCACGCCGCAATGCGATGGACGCGTTCAACAACGTGCCCTCGAACGGCAAGATCGCGATGAAGTTCGAAGGCGAGGACGCTGACGATCGCCTGATCGGCGTGGCGCTGCTGGAGGAAGGCGACGACGTGCTGCTCGCCACCCGCCAGGGCCGGGCGATCCGCTTCGCCGCCGATGACGTCCGCGAATTCCAGAGCCGCAACTCCACCGGCGTGCGCGGCATGAAGCTGGCCGAGGGCGACGAGGTCATTTCGCTGTCGATCCTCCACCGCGTCGGCACCACCAGCGAGGAGCGCGAGACCTATCTCCGCTTCGCGCCGTGGAAAGCCGAGAAGGAAGGCCAGCCCGATCTGGCGCCCGAGCGCTTCGACGAGCTCAAGGACCGCGAGCAGTTCATCCTCACCGTCTGCGCCAATGGCTATGGCAAGCTGAGCTCGGCCTATGAGTATCGGCGTACCGGCCGTGGCGGCCAGGGCATCACCAACATCGACAATATCGGCCGTAACGGCCCGGTGGTGGCGAGCTTCCCGGCGAGCAAGGGGCACCAGCTGATGCTGGTCACCGACCAGGCCAAGATGATCCGCATGTCGCTGGGCGACCTGCGCGTGATCGGCCGCGGATCGGCGGGCGTGCGCCTGTTCAACGTGGCGGACAACGAGCATGTCGTTTCCGCCGCGCGGATCGAAGAAAGCGAAGGCGATGCCGAGGCGGAGCTGGGTGACGGCCCGACCATCGGCGAAGCCACGCCGGACGGCACCACGAGCGAGGATCTCGCCCGTGGTCCGGAGGATGGGCAGTAAGACAGCTGGTCCCCGGCGAAAGCCGGGGACGCAGGGACAAGCAGGATATCGCAAAGCAACCCTGGGCCCCGGCTTTCGCCAGGGAGCCGGAAGCACCAGGAGACGCGCCATGCCCGACAACACCGCCTATAAGATCCTCACCGCCGAGCAGATGCACGTCCTGGAGCAGGAGGGTGTGTTCGAGGGTGCACCGATCGACTTGGCTGACGGCTATATTCACCTCTCCACCGCCGCGCAGGTCGAGGAGACGCTGGACAAGCATTTCGCCGGCCAGACCGGCCTGTGGCTCGCCGCAGTCGATCTCGAAGCTATGGGCGATGCGGTGCAGTGGGAGCCGTCGCGCGGCGGCCAGTTGTTCCCGCACCTCTACGCGCCGCTGCCGCTCGATGTCGTGACGGCCTATAGCCAGGTCGCGTACGAGCCGGACGGCACGCTGCGCCTGCCTGTCACCGGCTAGTCCGCCGGCAGCACCGAGGCGCTCGGCGGCAATAGCGGATACCAAGGAAATACCTCTCTCCGCCTGCTACTCGCAGCCGGTGCCCGGCCGGGCCTGCCACCGAAAAGCCAAGGCGAAATATTATTCCGCTTTGGTGCTTGACGGCTCAGCCACCTACCCGTAATTGCCCGCTTCCGCAGCGCTAACGGCCCCTTCGTCTAGCGGTCAGGACGTCGCCCTCTCACGGCGAAAACACGAGTTCGATTCTCGTAGGGGTCACCAGCGTTTTCAAGCGCTTAGCTTGAGAAATTCGGTTGCAAAATGCAACACGCCTAGTTCTCGTCTATACGCGGACAGAAACTGTCGGGTTACGCCGGATTTGGCCGCGCGATTCGCCTTCTTCGCTGGTCAGGCTACCGGTTCAGGCACCGATGCAGAGGGATCGTTTGCCAAAGCTCTAGCCAGGCGACGAAACACGACATCTACCTGACCGTCAGCACTCACGTTGCTGATTTCCCTCCGCCAATCAATCGAACCTGCCTCGCGGACCGTTGACAGTGCCCTCGATGGGGGCCCTCGGCGCTAGCTTCCGCAACAGAACGCGACAATGGCGGAATTGCCCTCAGATCAGTTTCATCGGGCGTAGCAACCGCCTTCACCGATGATTGCTTAACGAAAATCACTTCCGCCCGTTTCGCATTCTCGCCGGCCGCGCGTTATTGATCTTGGAGGACGTGCAGCCATTGACCCGACGGGCGCGACAGGAATTGACGGATGACGACCGGCGACTGCGCCGCGCCCTGATCGCTTTCTTCGCGCGTCGGGTCGCGACGCCGGCTGAAGCGGAGGACCTGTCCCAGGAAGTCTTCATCCGCATCGTGCGCGCGCCGCGTGGCGTCGCGCCGATGCCCGATGCCTATATCTTCCGGATCGCCGCCAACCTGCTGCGCGACAAGGGGCGCCGCGACAAGGTGCGCGCCGGCTATCGAGAGGCGCGTGCGCTTGACGATTTTCTCGGGATCGATCCCCTTGATCCGCACCGCGTCGCCGAGGGGCGGGAAGACCTTGCCCGCGTCGCCCGCGCGATCGCGGAATTGCCCGACAAGACCCGAAGGATCTTCACGCTGTACCGCATCGAGTCCATCGACAAGCACAGCATTGCCGAGAGCTTCGGCTTGTCGGTGCGCATGGTCGAGATCCATGTCCAGCGCGCGCTGGTGGCGCTGAGCGCCTCGATCGAGGAACGGCGATGAGCGGACAGGAGGCAGGGAATGCGCGCGAGCGGGCCGCAGCATGGCTGATGCGGCTGCAGGACGGGCCGATGACTCTGGAGGAGGAGCTCGAGCTGGAGCTTTGGCTCGAGGCGGCTCCGCACAACCGCGCGGCGCTGACCGCGCTTGCTCGCGCGTGGCGGCTGGCAGGGGAAGCGGCGGACCTGCCCATGCTGGTTTCCGCGCGTGCCGACGCATTGACCGCGCTCAGCAAGGCCAGCCCGCATGCGCCGTCGCCGCATCGCCGCCGCGCCTATTACGCCGTGGCGGCGATCGCCGCCTGTCTGTTGCTGGTCGTCATGGTGGTCATCCATCTCCAGGGCCGCGGCGAGACCTACCGGACTGCGATCGGCGAGCGGCGCATCATCGCGCTAGCCGACGGCTCACGGCTCTCGCTCGATGCCGCGAGCGCGGTCGAGGTTCGTTATGATGGCGAGCGCCGGGCGCTTCGCCTGCTTTCCGGGCGTGCACGGTTCGAAGTCGCCAAGGATCCGCGGCGTCCCTTCACCGTCAGCGCCGGGGACCGCATGGTCGTCGCCACCGGCACGGCGTTCAGCGTCGAGTTGTTGCGCGCGGAGACGCGCGTGGTCCTCTACGAAGGATCGGTCGCGGTGCTGGAGGACGGGCCGGCGAACCAGGCGCCCCGGCATGTGATGCTGCAAGGAAAGGCGTCCGCCCCGGCGGAACGGGCGCTTGTCCCGAACACCGCGCTGGTCATCCCGGCATCGCCCAAGGCGCTTGCCCGGCTCGAAGGGGTGGATGGCGTGCGAAGCGCGTCGTGGGAACAGGGGCAGCTGGTTTTCTCGGACGAACCGCTGGGCGTCGCCATCGAACGGATCAATCGCTATTCCGCGACCAAGCTATCGACCGACGGCCCCGCGACCGCCGCTCTGCCGGTCAGTGGCACTTTCAATGCGGGCGACACCGATGCGTTCGTGGATGGTGTCGCCACGCTCTACGGGCTGCGCCGGCGTCAGGACGGCGACGCGATCCTTCTGGGCCCGGCCAGGCGCTAGCCATTTCGCGATCCGGGGGCTCGTGCGTTTTTCCTCGCAAGGCTCCCGATCATGCGGAGGAGCGGCACAGGGGGAATTTCGATGAAGAACGTGACTGCGCTGCTGGGCGCCGCAACCGCCGTGATCGTGCTGTCCGCGCCGGTGGCCCCAGTCTGGGCACAGGCCCGGACCAGCTATCGGCTCGACATCCCCGCCCAGGACATGGAGTCGGCCCTCAAGGCTCTCGCGGCTGCAACCCGCGAGCAGATCATCTTCCGCAGCGACGTGGTGCGCGGGAAGCGAAGCAATGCCCTGAGCGGGGCCTATACGGCGGAAGGCGCAGTTGCCGCGCTGATCCGCGGTGCGGGGTTGAGCGTCTCGCGAAGCCCGCGCGGCGTGTTCGTGGTGGTGGCCGCGTCGTCCAGCGCGCAGCAGGCAACGTCCGATCCCGAAGAGGCCGCGCCCTCCGGGGAAATCGTCGTCACGGGAACCCATATCGCCGGCGCGCAGGTCGCCTCGCCGCTTGTGCGGATCGAGCAGCGCCAGATGCGCGAGGCCGGCCAGCGCGACCTGGGCGACGTGATCCGCAGCCTCCCCAGCAACTATAATGGCGGGCAGAATCCCGGCGCGCGCTTCCAGGCCGGCACGAGCAGCAACACCAATGCCTCCGGATCCTCGGCGCTCAACCTGCGCGGCTTGGGGCCCGACGCCAGCCTGACGCTGCTGAACGGCCGCCGGCTTCCCTATGACGGCACCGCGCAGGGCGTCGATCTGTCGGCCATTCCGCTCGATGCCGTGGCGGAGCTGCAGGTCATGCCCGACGGCGCATCGGCCCTCTACGGCTCGGACGCGGTCGGCGGCGTCGCCAACATCATTCTCAAGCGCGATTTCTCGGGCGCTACGGCCTCGGCCCGGCTGGGCAGCTCGACCGATGGCGGCGGGTTCGAGCAGGAATATGGCGTGGTCGGCGGCGGCCGCTGGGGGAGCGGCGGCGTGCTGGTCGCGCTGCAATATGACCATCAGGACGCGGTGCGATCGGACCAGCGCGACTATACGCGCTATGTCGTCGGCCCGAACACGCTGCTCGATGCGCACAAGCATTTCAGCGGGCTGGTCACCGCGCACCAGGACATCACCGACAGCCTGACCTTCGACATCGACGGGCTCTACAGCTGGCGGCACAGCGAGGGCGCCGAATATTCCACTGCGGACTTCGCCGCGACGACGCGCTTCAGCAACGAGAACTACTCGATCTCGCCCCGGCTGACCTTGCGCCTGCCGAGCGACTGGTCGGCCTCACTGAGCGCTTCCTATGGAGCCAACAAGACGACGCGCTTCGACGATTATATCGACAAGGTCAGCGGCGAGAATGACGGCGGCAGCAGCATCTACGACAATTACGCCTATGGCGGCGAGCTGGAGGCTGAAGGGCGGCTGTTCACCCTGCCCGGCGGCGACGTCCGCCTGGCGGTGGGTGGCGGCTATCGCTTCAACCATCTGCGCGTCTATGCGGCGACCAACGCAGTGCCGACCGGCGACGGGCGCGGCAACTATTATGGCTATGGCGAGCTCTCGGTGCCCCTGGTTTCGCCGGCGAATGCCGTACCGCTGATCAATCGGCTGAGCTTTACCGCAGCGCTTCGCCATGAGGAATATGACCGGTTCGGCGGCGTCACCACGCCGAAGCTCGGCCTGGTCTATGCGCCGGTGCCCGATTTCGATCTCAAGCTCTCCTGGGGGCGCTCGTTCAAGGCACCGACGCTGCGCAACGAGTTTCAGCTGTTCAGCGTCGTGCTACAGCCCTCCTCCTATTATGGCGGCAATTACCCCAGCGGCTCGACCATCCTGTTCACCTCGGGCGGCAATCGCGACCTGAAGCCCGAGCGCGCCCGCACCCTGTCGTCCACGCTCGACCTGCATCCCCGCGGCCTGCCCGGATTGAAGCTCTCCGCGACCTATTTCGACATCGATTATACCGACCGGGTCGTCCAGCCGGTCAGCAACGCCACGCTGAAAGTACTCGACAATCCGGCACTGCAGGAATTCATCGACTATGCGCCGACTCAGGCGCAGCAGGCCGCGGTGATCGCCCGCGATTACAACGGCCTCGGCAACTATACCGGCACGCCCTATAATCCGGCCAAAGTTGTGGCGATCGTTCGCAACCAGCTGGTCAACGCAGCGCGCCAACGCATCCGCGGCGTCGATCTGAACGGCAGCTACCGGATCCCGATCGGCGCGGACGACCTGACGCTCTCCGGCCAGGCGAGCTGGCTGCGCAGCAACCAGCGCAATACCGCCGGCGCGCCGCTCACCCAGCTTGCCGGCACCAACTTCAACCCGCCGCGCTTCCGCGCGCGCGGCGGCGCCACCGGCCATTTCGGGCCGCTCACCGCAGCGCTGTTCGGCAACTATACCGGCCCGATCACCGACCTGAACGTCGCTCCGCCCGTGCAGCGCGGTGACATGACGACGTTCGACCTGTCGCTGATGTGGAAGGCGCCCGCCGCCCAGGGCCTGCTCAAGGGTTTCGAGATCGGGCTGTACGTCAACAACCTGACCAATGCGCGGCCGCCCTATCTCGAGCCGTTCGACGACACCACGATCAACTATGACTCGACCAACTATTCGCCGCTCGGCCGCTTCGTCAGCGTCTCGCTGCGCAAGGCGTGGTGAGCGGGATGAAGAACCGCTCGCTCCGCCCCACCCTTCTCGCCAGCCTGGCGCTGACGCTCGCCCCGGCCGCTGCACGCAGCCAGGCAGTCGATCTCGAGATGACCGATCGCATTGTCGACGAAGGCCAGCGGCGCAGCGAAGTGATGAATATCGCCCGTTATCTAAGCGACGAGATCGGAAGCCGCCTCACCAATTCGCCGGGTGCCCGCAAAGCCGAGGCCTGGACCCAGGAACAGTTCCGCGCCTGGCATCTCTCCAATGTCCACAAGGAGGGATTTCTCTTCGGGCGCGGCTGGTGGGCGGAGCGCGTCAGCGTTCGCATGACCGCGCCGCGGCCGCTCGCGCTCACTGCCATTCCGATCAGCTGGACGCCCTCGACCAATGGCGTGATCACCGCGCCGATCGTCTTCGCGCCGATGGCGAGCAAAGCCGATTTCGCGCAGTGGCGCGGCAAGCTGGCCGGCAAGATCGTCCTGATCTCGGGGACCGACGACATTCAGACGCCGCCGGCTGCATCGCGCATTTCGGCGGACGAATTCGCCAGGCTCGCCGTCTACGAACCGCCGAAATTCTCGTCAGATGCCGCCGCCCGGCTGGAAAAATCCTACTTCTTCCCGCGCCAGATGGAGGAATTCCTGAAAGTCGAGGGCGCGCTCGCCTATGCCCGGATCACCAAGCGCGACGGCAAGCTGGTGATGGGCGACGGCTATCGCTTCGCGGCGGGAGATGAGTCCCCGCTCCCCGGCGTCGAGATCGCGGTGGAGGATTATCGCCGGCTCGTGCGGCTCGCGGATGCCGGGCGAGCACCTTCGCTCTCGATCGAGACCGTAGTCCATTACGACGACAGCGATCCTCAAGCCTACAACATCCTCGCCGACATTCCCGGCAGCGACCCCAAGGCCGCCTATGTGATGGCCGGCGCACATCTCGACAGCCCTGCGGCGGCCGACGGCGCGGCGGACAATGGCGCCGGAGTCGCGATGGTGATGGAAGCCGCGCGCATCCTCTCCCGGATGCCGCGTCCGCGCCGGACGATCCGCTTCGCGCTATGGGGTGCCGAGGAACAGGGGATGATCGGCAGCTCGGCCTATGTCGAACAGCATTTCGCGCGGCGTGTGCCGCCCGCCGAGCCCAAGGTCGGGGCCAATGGTGCCTTCTGGCTGCATGCGTCGAGCTGGCCAATCGAGAAGCGGCCGGGCTGGGACGAGATGTCGGTCTATTTCAATCTCGACAATGGCTCGGGCAAGATCCGCGGCGTCTACGCCTATCGCAATCTCGCAGCGGTGCCGATCTTCCGCGCGTGGCTCGCGCCGTTCGAAGCGATGGGCGCCAACACGGTCGCCGCCTCGGACAATACCGGGCCCGACAATGAATATATGCAGCTGCTCGGCATTCCCGGTTTCCAGTTCATCCAGGACTGGAACGACTATGGCCGGCAGCACCATACCTCGATGGACACGTTCGATCATCTCGATGCGGAAGACATGCGACAGGCCTCGGTCATCCTGGCCAGCTTCCTCTGGAATGCCGCAAACGCCGACAAGCCTTTCCCGCGCCGTCCGCTTCCCACCGAACCAAAGCGCTAGTCCTACGGAATAGATGCAAGCGTTGGGGGCCGCCTCTAGCAGGGCGGCCCTCTCAGTGCCTTCTCTACGTTCGTGCGCAAGCGCTCTCGGACACGCGCCGATCGGAAGCAGCGAAAACGCCTGACGAGTCGGGTATTTCGGACCGGGGGGAATGTTACGACTAACTCATGAATATCCGGCGGAAAGCTCCGTTTCGGTATCGAAATCGATTGCCGAGGGTATTTGGGTAGTTCCTCTATCCGCCCAGCACTCCTCATCTCCGCGCTGGAATTCGCCCGATGACTGCGACGACATCCATCCCGCTTGCCGCCACCCTCTGGGTCTCGCTGGACGGCGACGATGCCGCGCCGGGGAGCCGTTACGCACCGTTACGCACGCTTGCCGCCGCGCATGCCGAGATCCTCCGCTTCGCCGCGCTGGCGCCGCCGGAAGGCAGGGTCACCGTCGTGCTGATGGATGGCACGCACCAGATCGACACGCCCCTCCTGTTCGGCCCAGAGCTATTTGGCCCCGACGGCCTGGCAGTCCGCTTCGTCGCCGGAGGAGATGCCGTACCGGTGATATCGGGCGGCCGCCGCATCGAGGGCTGGACCCTCCATGACAGCGAACGGGGCATCTACACGGCCAGCGCTCAGGGCCTGCATTCGCGCCAATTCTATGTGAACGGACGCCGCGCCATCCGAGCCCGCACGACCATGGCCGATGGCGGCATTCCCGCCGGCTTCCGGCCCAATCCGATCCTGCCCGCCGAGACGCCGCCCGCCGGCACGCCCTATGTCATCGGCGGCGGAATCGATTTCCTTCCAACCAATCTCAACCCCGCGGGCTGGCGTGATCCCGCGCAATGGCACGACATCGGCCAGATCGAAGCAGTGATCGACACGCAGTGGAAGTCGATGCGGATCCCCCTACGATCACTCACACCACCCGACGGCAGCACTCCCGGCAGGCTCCATATTGCCCAGCCCGGCTGGACCAACGCCAATCTGTTCTTCACCCCGACAACTGCCAATCCCACCGGCGTGCCGGGAATCTGGAGCTTCTGGCAGGTTACCCGGTTCGAGAATGGCTATGCGTTTCTCGACGAGCCCGGCGAGTGGGTGCTGGATACCGAACAGGACCGGATCTTCTACATACCGCTTCCCGGAGAGGACATGGCCGTTGCGGAAGCGATCCTGCCCGCGCTGGAGGTGCTGGTGGATGCCTGCGGCACCGCCGAGCGGCCGGTGACCGGGCTTTCGTTCGAAGGCATCGGCTTTGCCAACGCGACCTGGCTCGAGCCGAGTGGCGATGATGGCTATGTCGCCGACCAGAGCGGCTTCCACCTGCGCGGCAACGGACACCTGCCCAACCTTACCGGGCACGACCCGCATGTCGTCCGCACACCAGGCAATCTGCGCTTCACCCATGCCCATGGCATCCGGTTCGATCGCTGCCGGTTCGAGCACCTGGGTGCCGTAGCGGTAGACTTTGGCACCGGCAGCCAGCGCAACAGCATCACCCGCTGCAGCTTCGACGATATCGCATCGGCGGCGATCCAGGTCGGCGGCATCGACCGCCGCGACTTCGAGCCGAGCCCGGCGGATCACACGCGCGAGAATGTCATAACCGACAACTCCATCCGCCGTACGGGCCGCGACTATGCCGACGCCGCGGCGATCTATCTCGGCTTCACCACCAACAGCAGGATCGCGCACAACAGCATAAGGGAGACGCCCTGGGCTGGCATTGCGCTCGGCTGGGGTTGGGGGCTGCTCGATCCCGGCAGTTTCCCCGGTATCTCCAACGCCGTCTCGGGCATGTGGGGCCTGCCCGCGCCGCGCACGGTCAATTGCGGCAATGTCGTCGCCAACAACCATATCTCGCATTTCCTCGAGAGGCTGTGGGACGGCGGCGCGATTTATTGCTGTGGCTGGCAGGGCAATTCGTTCGAGGATGCGCTGCGGATCGAGGGCAATGTCGCCTGTGACAAGCGGCCCGAAGGCGGCGGCAATGTCGTCTACACCGATGGCGGCAGCCGCTATGTCAAAGTCATCGGCAACGCGCTGTTCGACAACCAGATCGGCCAGGTCGATCTCGGCCCGCCGCCGAGGCCCGGCGATCCGCTTCCCTATATCGCCGGCCCGAGCAAGCTCAACGGCATCCCCTACGGCGGCGATATTGGCGGTTGCCGTACCTATGGCGATATCCATTATTCGGGCAATTACTGGGCGGCCGGCCTGATCCCGATCGAGGAAGCGCTGATCGATGCAGCCGAGCTAGTGATCAGCAAGATCGCAACCGGCAAGGCTGTGGACACCTATTCGCCCCAGGGCTTTTTCGATGTCTGCCCCTATTCGCAGGGCGGCATCTCCTACCCCACCGGTTTAACCTTCGAGGACAATCACAAGCTTCCGCTCGGCCGTGCCTCGGTTCCCGACGCGATCCTGGAGGGGTCGGGCATGCGCGGGCACGCGGGTGATTATGTCGCAACCGGCCCCGCGCCGCGTGGCGGCGGCGCCGCCTTTCCCCCGCTCTATCCGGGTCCGAGCTGGAACGTGCCCCGCGTCTCGCTGCCCGGCCTGTTCGGGATGCAGAAGGCATTCGCCCAGGAATGGTGGTATTATGTCGGCATTGCCGAGGATGATGCCGGCCGGCGCTTCGGCCTCCAACTCGAGATTGGCCGCTTCGCAATGGGCAGTATCCAGCTCTGCATGGGGCTGACCGGCATCGGCTGGCGCGACGATGCGGGCGATGACCACTATCTGAGCGGCGAGGGTATCGGCTTCGGCGCAGCGACCGGACGACCAACCCTGGCTTCCGCGGTGATTCCGGCGGTCAGCGACACGGCCTATAGTGCGCATTTCCGGCCGCTGATCGAGGTCCTCGGCCGTTCCGGCGATCTTTCGCGCGACGTGCGCTGGAACCTGCCTTTGGTCGGCCCGAGCAAAGGCTGGAAATTCGACTATCTGCAGGGTGCCTCGCAAGGTGCCCCGGTGGGAACGCCGGGATCACGCTATGCGCTCGCGGCGCAGGGCCGCGGTTATGTAACCGGGGCGGACAAAGCCGTCACCCGACCGGCGAACTATTCGGTCGATCTCAAGCTCACCGATCGCCGCGGCACGGTGATGGAGGGGCTGTCGGGTTATGTCGGCCCGTCGATGTTCCAGAATGACGATATCGGCCTGAGTTCCTATGAATGCGCGCAGCCGGTGCTCGACATCGCGCGGGGCGGCATCACGCTCGACGATCGCGTCCACAGGATCACCGGGGGTACCCTGTGGCTCGATCGGCAGATGATCGCGAAAACCACAAGCGACGCCGCGCCGGCCGGGGGCGTATCGGCGGCTTTGCGGGGCCAAGCGCCTTCGTCACACGAACTCTATCTCGGGGATTGGATCGCGATAACGCTCGATGACGGGCTGTCGCTGGCGCTTGCCCTGTTCTGGCAGCCATCGAACCCGCAATGGATCACTGGCACACAAGTGGGGCGGCCACCCAAACAGGGCTTCGGAAACCTCTATTTTTCGGTCCATGGCACTGCACCGCACGGCAATGGAGGCCTGGCGCTCACGCCGCGCACCGCGATCGCGGGCGACGATTGGGATTTCGACGTCAATATCCTCGATGCCGATGATCGTGCGAAATCGCCACATTGGAAGTCGCCAGCCTCGGGCAAGACCTACGCCACGGCCTGGCGCATCGACTTTGCGCGCCGCGCGCAGCGCCAGGGTCTGCCGCCGGTCCTGTATCTCCACACCGTCAGCGACAATTGCGAGATCATTCCCGCTACCGCGTCGGGAGCCTTTTTCGAAGGCGCCGCATTGGTGTACGGCGACCCCGAACGCCGACGGCAGATCGGCCAGGCCTTTGTCGAGCAAATGGGATTCAATTGACCGCTCTGCCTGCGGTTCAAGCGGTGAACCCTATGGCAGGCCAAGAACGCGCATCATCGTTCGTGCGCCGCCAGTGCGGCATCGCCGCGCGCCATCTTCGGGGACGCGCTCCATCCGGTGTGAACAAGGCATAGTGCCTAAGTTCCCTAGCGCTGGCACTTCTTTCTGACCGATGCTGGCGCGACATTCCCGGCTCGCGCCTCACCAGGCTGCCCACCCGGGCTCAGGCGCGCCTGTTCGAACGGTTCAGCCGAGCGGATACCAGCCGTTCCTCGACCGGGCACGGGCTGGGCCTCGCGCTTGTGGCGGCAATCGCGACCGCCCATCATGGGACGGCAAGCCTCGCAACAGGCCCCGACTTCGGCATCGAAGTCATCCTTCCGCTGCCCTGACCGAAGCTGCAACCGCAGGCTGGTTGCTGCCGAAGCGGGTCCGGCAAGCCTTGGTCCACCGCCATCGAAGCAACGCTTCCGTGACGCGAGCAGCAGAATTCGTCGCGTCCATTCGATCCGATACACCGTGTGGACCATGCTCCGGACGAAGCATGGAACCTCGGCATTGAAAGCAGGATCGAGCGCGAAATCGTCTTGTCGGCCCGTCCAAACGCCGTTTGATCCGGCGGCGCGACACCGGGCCCGTCGCGCTGTTCGTCATCCTCGTCGCAGCCACATTGCCGGTAAGGCGCCCTGACGGCATCGATTGTCCGTCCGGGCCTTCAGCAAAGGCTGCTGCAACCCTGCGGACGGGCAAATGACCCCGCCT
>NZ_JASATQ010000061.1:0-30609 GCF_038440415.1 Sphingomonas sp. OTU376
CCCGGCTTCCGCCGGGGAACTGGGGTTTAGAAGCTGGCCCAGTCGCCGGCGTCCGCGGTTGCCCTGGCGATCGGCACGGCGGCCGGGCGGGGCTTGGCGCCTGCGGCCGGCCTGGCCACCGACCGCGTCGCGCGGGGCGCGTCCTCGGTGCGGAACTGGGCGGCGCGGTCGGCGAGGTGGTCGACTTCGCCCGAGAGGCTGCGTGCCGCCGCCGAGGTCTCTTCGACCATCGCCGCATTCTGCTGGGTCGAGGTGTCCATCGCCGAGACGACCGAGGCGATCTCGCCGATCGTGCTCGACTGGGCGCGGTTGTCCTCGGCCATCTTCGCGACCAGCTCATGGACCTGCTCGACGCTGCTCGAAATGTCGGCCAGCGCACCATCGACTTCGCGGACCCGGTCCACCGCCGAGACGATGTCGGTCTGGGTGGCGGTCAGCTGGTCGCGGGCGCGGCCGGCCTCCTCCTCCGAGCGCATCGCCAGCGCCGAGACGAGATCGGCGACGACCGCGAAGCCACGGCCCGCCTCGCCGGCGCGGCCCGCCTCGACGGCGGCGTTCATCGCGAGGACGCGGGTCTGGAAGGCGATCTTGTCGAGGCCCTCGATCACGCTGTCGATGCCCTTCGAGCTGTCGGCGACGCGGGTCATCGCCTGCACCGCTTCCTCGGCGATCGCACGGCCGCCCGAGACGGTGCTGATCGCGCCATCGGCCTGGGCCACGGTACGGGTCGAGGCTTCGCTCGAGCTTTCGAGGCGACCGCGCATCTGGGTGAGCGAAGCGGAGGTCTCCTCGAGGCTCGCGGCATTGGCTTCGGTGCGGCGGGCGAGGTCCTCCGAGGCCGAGGCGATCTCGCTCGCGCCGGTGCGGATCGCCACCGCGGCGGTGGACAGCGCGCCGATCAGGTCGCGCAGGTTGCCGACGGCCTTGTTGTAGTTGGACTTGAGCGTGCCGTAGGACGGCGGGAACTCGGCCTTGATCTCGGCGGTCAGGTCGCCTTCCGATAGCTGGCCGAGCTGCTGCGAGACCGTGTCGACGACGAACTGCTGTTCCGCATCGGCCTTGGCCTTGGCGGCCTCGGCGCGCTCCTTGGCGACGGCGGCTTCGCGGAACACTTCGAGCGCGCCGGCCATCTCGCCGATCTCGTCGCCGCGGCTCAGGCCGGGGATCTCGCTGTCCTTGTCGCCATCGGCGAGACCGCGCATGCGCCGGGTGATCGCGACCAGCGGCAGCTTGATCGTGCGGCCGAGCATGAAGGCCATGGCGTTGACCAGCAGGATCACGACCAGCGCGATACCGCCCTGGCGCCACGCGGCGGCGCCGACGGCGGCTTGCACGTCGTCGACATAGACGCCGCTGCCGACCACCCAGCCCCAGGGCGCGAAGCCCTTCACGAACGAGATCTTGGGCTGGGGCTGCTCGCTGCCCGGCTTGGGCCAGCTATAGTCGAGAAAGCCCTCGCCCTTGGCGCGGACGATGTCGACCATCGAGGTGAATACTGGCACGCCGTTCGGATCCTTGGTGGCGGACACGTCCTGGCCGACCAGCGCCTTGTTCATCGGGTGCATCAGCATCCGTGGCTGCATGTCGTTGATCCAGAAGTATTCCTTGCCGGAATAGCGCATCGCCGAGACGGCCTGGAGCGCGGCGGCCTGTGCCTGGGCGCGGGTCATCCGGCCGGCCTGCTCCTCGGCCTGGTAATGGGCGATCGTGCTGTAGGCGACCTCTACGGTCTTGCGCGTCTGGTCGGCGATGCCGCCGCGCATGACGCTGCTCAGCTGCATCAGCGACAGCACCGTGACGAGCACCAGCCCCAGGAACGAGGCCACACCGATCAAATTGACCCTTGCACCAATCTTCAATCGCACCAGCCGGATCCCTTTTTTCCTGTTTCGGGATCATTATAGGCGGCGGGACAGATGCAGTTTTTGCAACTGTGGCGGTGGGCGCGACAGATGATGTAGCGATAAATCACGCAATTTCAGTATTTTATTGCCGAGGTGCGTGGCGCGATGCGGCATGAATTACGAATTTTACGTACGTATTCTTACGGAGGGATTTGTGGCAAACTATTGCCGGAAAAGGGGAAAATCGGCCCCTCGCGGCGACGATGTCGCTTTTTGCAATCGCAAAACGGCGGGGCGATCCCGCCCCGATCGGGCATGAAAAAGGGCCGCCGGATCGCGCCGGCGGCCCCTCAGTTTCAGGTGGCCCGGATCAGCCCGCGCCGTGGCCCGCCAGCGCCGCGAGCAGCAGCAGCGCGACGATGTTGGTGATCTTGATCATCGGGTTCACCGCCGGGCCGGCAGTGTCCTTGTAGGGATCGCCGACGGTGTCGCCGGTCACGGCCGCCTTGTGCGCGTCCGATCCCTTGCCGCCGTAATTGCCGTCCTCGATATATTTCTTGGCATTGTCCCAGGCGCCGCCGCCCGAGGTCATCGAGATGGCGACGAACAGGCCCGAGACGATCACGCCGAGCAGCATCGCGCCGACCGCGGCGAAGCCCTGCGACTGGCCGGCGACCGCGGTGATGATGAAGTAGATCGCGATCGGGCTGAGCACCGGCAGCAGCGAGGGGACGATCATCTCCTTGATCGCCGCCTTGGTGACGATGTCCACCGTGCGGGCATAGTTGGGACGGCTGGTGCCGGCCATGATGCCCTTGTCGTTGGCGAATTGCTGGCGGACGTCCTCGACCACCGAACCCGCCGCGCGGCCGACGGCGGTCATGCCGAAGGCGCCGAACAGATAGGGCAGCAGCGCGCCGAGCAGCAGGCCGACGATGACGTACGGGTTGTTCAGGCTGAAATCGACCGGGACGTCCGGGAAGAACTCCTTGAGGTCGGTCGTATAGGCGCCGAACAGCACGAGGGCGGCGAGCGCGGCGGAGCCGATCGCATAGCCCTTGGTCACGGCCTTGGTGGTGTTGCCCACCGCGTCGAGCGCGTCGGTCTTGTGGCGGACTTCGTCCTCCAGCCCGGCCATCTCGGCGATGCCGCCGGCATTGTCGGTCACCGGGCCATAGGCGTCGAGCGCGACGACCATGCCGGCCAGCGCAAGCAGCGAGGTCGCGGCGAAGGCGACGCCGATGATCCCGGCGATCTGGTAGGCGGCGATCACCGCGACGACGATGACGAGCGTCGGCAGCGCGGTCGATTCGAGGCTGATCGCCAGGCCCTGGATGACGTTGGTGCCGTGGCCGGTCACCGATGCCTTGGCGATCGACTTGACCGGGCGATAGTTGGTGCCGGTGTAATATTCGGTGATCCACACCAGCAGGCCGGTCACCGCCAGGCCGATCATCATGCAGATGAACAGGCTCATGCCGGTGAACTGCGCGCCCGAGGCGAGCCCCGCCGCCGCTTCCGGCGTGATCGCGTCGCTCGGCTCGAGGAAGGCGCTGGGATCGACCGGCAGCGCGCCGATCACCGCATGCATGTCGCCAAGCGTATACTGGGTGGCGAACCAGATGGCGGGCACCGAGAGGATCGCGGTGGTCCAGAAGCCCTTGTAGAGCGCGCCCATGATCGACTGGCTCTTGCCCAGGCGGACCATATAGGTGCCGATGATCGAGGTGATGATGCACACGCCGCCGACGATCAGCGGCAGCGCCATCAGCTTGAGCAGCAGCTCGGGCGCGAGGTTCTTCACCAGCAGCGCGATCGACACCATGGTGAGGCCGAGCGTCACGACATAGGTCTCGAACAGGTCGGCGGCCATGCCCGCGCAGTCGCCGACATTGTCGCCGACATTGTCGGCGATCACCGCCGGGTTGCGGGGATCGTCCTCGGGGATGCCCGCCTCGACCTTGCCGACCAGGTCGGCGCCGACGTCCGCGGCCTTGGTGAAGATGCCGCCGCCGAGACGCGCGAAGATCGAGATCAGCGAGGCGCCGAGCGCCAGCGCGGTCAGCGCCAGCGTCACCGCCCGCGAATTGGGCGTGAGGCCGGCGGGGCCGACCAGGTACCAGAACAGCACGGCGATCGCGAGCAGCCCCAGCCCCGCCACGAACATGCCGGTGATCGCGCCCGAGCGGAACGCGAGCGTCAGCCCGCCCTGCAGCGAGCCGCGCGCGGCCTCGGCGGTGCGCACATTGGCGCGGACCGAGATGTTCATGCCGATGAAGCCGGCCGCGCCCGAAAGCACCGCACCGGCCAGGAACGCCACCGTCGGCAGCGTGCCGAGCGTGAAGAACACGACCACGGCGACGATCACGCCGACTATGCCGATCGTAGTATATTGCCGGCCGAGATAGGCCTTGGCGCCTTCCTGGATGGCAGCGGCGATGCTCTGCATCTTCTCGTTGCCCGCCGGCGCGTTCAGCACCTGCTGGCTGGTCAACAAGCCATAGAGCACTGCGAGCACGCCGCAGGCTATGGCGATGTACACAATCGTCATGCGTTCAAGCCCTTCCCCTATTGGATATCGAGCCGCGCCGGTCTGTGTGCCGGATTTAAAAGGCCCGGTATGGGGGAGGCTATCGGGCGCGTGCCCTCAGCGCAAGCCGCTCAGCGATGCTGGTATCCCAGCGCGATTCCCGGGGCCTGCCCATCGAGCAGCAGCGGTGCCTTTCCGGCGGCGATCATCCCGCCGATCCGCGCGGCCGGCACCGGCGGCTCGAACCCGGCGGGCGCGGCGAACAGCAGCTCGTAATCATCGCCCCAGGTGACCGCGCGCAGCGGGTCGGCCCCGGCGGCCACCGGCACCTTCGCGAGCGTGATATCGGCTGTGCAGCCGCTCGCCTCGGCCATGCGCGAGGCATCGAGCAGAAGCCCGTCGGACACGTCCATCATCGCCGTCACGTGCGGCGCCAGCGCCTGCCCGTCGGTCAGCCGGGGCCGCGGGCGCAGATAGGCGCTGCCCTGCCCGGTCTCGAAACCGAGCATCGCCGCGCCGACCGGCCCGGTGATCCACAGCCCGTCGCCCGGCCGCGCGCCGTCGCGCCGCGGCACCGGGGTGAAGGTCGCCCGGCCGATCGCGGTGCAGCCGAAGGTGGCCGGCGAAACCGAGATGGTATCCCCGCCGAGCAGCGGCACGTCATATTCGGCGAGGATCGCCCGCAGCCCCTCGACGAAGCGCTCGGCGCCATCGACCAGCACCGCACCGACCAGCAGGCCCACCGGCTCGGCACCCTTGGCGGCGAGATCGGAGAGGTTGGTGGCGACCAGCTTCCAGGCCACGTCGAACGGATCGGTGCCGGGGCGGTAGTGCACGCCCTCGGCGATCGCGTCATGGGTGAGGACGAGCGTCTCGCCCCCGATCGCCAGGATGGCGGTGTCGTCGCGGAGTTCCTGCGCGCCGGGGTGGAGCGGCAGCGTGCGCAGGGCGGCGATGAACTCGGCTTCGTTCACAATCCAATCCTCCCCCGGAGGGGGAGGGGAACCAGTGAAGCTGGTGGAGGTGTAATCTCCACGAGCGATGAAGCGTGAGGCGCGCTACCCCTCCACCACCGCTTAGCGGCGGTCCCCCTCCCCCTCCGGGGGAGGAATGGGATCAACCCCGCACTTCCTTGGCCACGGCATCGAGGATGCCGTTGACGAAGCCCTTCTCGCGGCGGTCGTAGAATGCGTCGGTCACGTCGAGATATTCGCTGATCGCGGCGCCGACGGGCACATCCTTGCGCGCCATCAGCTCATAGGTGCCGGCGCGCAGGATCTGGCGCATCGGCTTGTCGAGCCGGTCGAGCGTCCAGTCGGCGGTCAGCTTGCCGGCGATGATCCGGTCGATCTCGTCGCGGCGCTCGCTCACGCCGGTGACGATGTCGTCGAAAAAGGCGATGTCCGCCTCGGCATATTCCACGTCCTCGATCGTCGCGCCCAGGCGATGATTGTGGAACTCGTGGAGCAGCGCGGGAATCGAGACCGCTTCCATTTCGTGCTGGTACAGCGCCTGCACGGCAGCGAGGCGCGCGGCGGCGCGCGCCTTGGAACGGGACTTTGCTTGATGGCTTGGCATGCTGCGCCCCATAGGTCGCTTCGGGCGAGTTGGCAAAGCGTCTTGCGATAGGCCCAACTTCGTCATGCTGAACTTGTTTCAGCATCCAAGGAGCCGCGAGGGATATCGTTTGGGGAGAGTTGGACCCTGAAACAAGTTCAGGGTGACGATGAACTCAACCCCGCGGCCACACTTTCAGCGGCGTCCGTGCGGCATAGGCGACGCTCTCGGCGTTGCCCGGCTGGACCTCGATCACATGCTCCGGCCCGAACGGAACCTCCGTCCCCAGCCAGAACTCGTCATTCTCGTCGATGTCGGGTTCGTTATCGAGCAGTCCGAAATAGCCGCCATCGGCGGTTTCGCGGACGACCACCCACATCCGGTCGGTGATCGGCTCCTCGTCTTCCTCCACGGCGATCAGGAAGATCAGCTTGGCGAAGTCGCCGGGCTTAAGGCCGGTGCGGGTCGCTTCGTCGGGCAGGTCGAAGACTTCGGCGTCGAGCGCGTGATAGTCCACCGCGCTTGCCAGGCACCAGCCATCCTCGTCGAGATCGGGCGCGCGCATCACGTGTTCCGCAAGCGAATGGCGACCGACTCGGCATGCGCCGGCAGGCCTTCCGCGTTCGCCAGGGCCACCGCCGCCGGCCCGATCGCCGCCAGGCCGGCCTGGTCGAGCGAGAGGAAGCTGGTGCGCTTCATGAAGTCGAGCACCGACAGGCCCGAGGCGAAACGCGCGCGGCGGCCGGTGGGCAGGACATGGTTCGGACCGGCGACATAATCGCCCACCGCTTCCGGCGTGTGGCGGCCGATGAACACCGAGCCGGCATGGCGCACCATGTCGAACAGCCCTTCCGCCGCATCGCAGGCGAGCTCCAGATGCTCGGGCGCCAGCCGATCGACCAGCGGCATCGCGGAGATGAGATCGGGCACGACGATGATCGCGCCATTGGCGTCCCAGCTCGCCCGGGCGGTCCGCTCGGTCGCCAGCCTGACCAGCGCGCGCTCGACGGCTTCGGCGACCTGGTCGGCGAAATCGGCATTGTCGGTGAACAGGATCGACTGGCTGGTCGGGTCATGCTCGGCCTGGCTGAGCAGGTCGGCGGCGATCCAGTCCGGGTCATTGCGGCTGTCCGCGACCACCACGATCTCGCTCGGCCCGGCGACCATGTCGATGCCGACCACGCCGTAGAGCTGACGCTTGGCCTCGGCCACCCAGGCATTGCCCGGGCCGGTGATGACATCGACCGGTTCGATCGTCTCGGTGCCATAGGCGAGCGCGGCGATCGCCTGCGCCCCGCCGACACGCCAGATCTCGTCGACCCCGGCGAGGTGCGCGGCGGCCAGCACCAGCGGGTTCACTTCGCCGTTCGGCGTCGGCGTGACCATCACCAGCCGGCCGACGCCCGCCGCCTTGGCCGGCAGTGCGTTCATCAGCACCGAGCTGGGATAGGCGGCGCGGCCACCAGGCACATAGACGCCGGCGGCATCGACGGCTTTCCAGCGTGCGCCGAGGCGGATGCCGGTCGAATCGATCTCGTCGCGATCCTCGGGCTTCTGCTTGGCGTGATAGGTGGCGATCCGCTCGGCGGCGAGCTCGAGCGCGTCGCGCAGCTCGGGGGTGAGGCCCTCCCAGGCAGCGAGGCAATCGGCGCGGTCGAGCGTCCAGCCCTGGGCATCGAGGTCGAACCTGTCGAAGCGCTGGGTGAGTTCCCTGACCGCGGCGTCGCCTTCGTTGCGGACGCGGGCGATCATCGCGGTCACGTCGCGCGCGACATCCTCGTCGGCTTCGCGGCGGGCGTTGACCAGATCGGTGAAGGCGGCCGAGAAGCCGGCGTCGGAGGCGTTGAGGCGGATCATGCCGCCACCGCCTTGCGGAACTTGTCGACCAGCGGGACGACATCGGTCGCCCGTGTCTTGAACGCGGCGCGATTGACCACCAGCCGGCTGCTCACCTCGGCGATCACTTCGACCTCGACCAGGCCGTTCTCCTTGAGCGTGCGGCCCGAGGAGACGAGGTCCACGATGCGCGGGGCGAGATCGAGCACCGGCGCCAGCTCCATCGCGCCGTTGAGCTTGATGCACTCGGCCTGCACCCCGCGCGCCTCGAAATGGGCGCGGGTGATGTGCGGATACTTCGTCGCGACGCGGACATGGCTCCAGCCGCGCGGATCGTCCTTCACCGCCAGGTCGGCCGGCTCGGCGACCGAGATGCGGCAATGGCCGATGCCGAGATCGACCGGCGCGTAGAGCTCCGAATAGTCGAACTCGGCAAGCACGTCCGACCCGACAATGCCGAGCTGCGCGGCGCCATGCGCGACAAAGGTCGCCACGTCGAACGCGCGCACGCGGATCAGGTCGATCGCCGGCGTGTTGGTCTTGAAGCGCAGCGCGCGCGAGCTTTCGTTCGAGAAGTCGGGCTCGGGGATGATACCGACGCGGGCGAGCAGCGGCAGCGCCTCGTCGAGGATGCGCCCCTTGGGGACGGCAAGGATCAGCGGTTCGGTCATCGAAGCCGGGGCTTTACTCGGGGCACCCCCCAGGCGCAACAGAGCGGCCGCGGAGGTATTTCTTGTGGCCGATGAAGCGACGAACCGCGGGGCGTTCCGGATCCAGGAATATTATTGCCGGAAGATGGCGGCGCCCATCTACGCCGAACTCTGCACGGCGCTGGCCGACGGGCTCGACCGGAGCAGCGGGACGGGGCGGGCGGTGCTCGACTGGACGGGGGAGCCGACGCGCGATGCGCTGCCGCTCCGGCTGATCGGCGGGCTGCATGCGCTGGTGTTGGCGGGGGCGGATGCCGAGCTGGCGGAGATATTCGCCGGGCGGGTTTCGGGCGCGGCGCTGCAGGATGCGCTGAACCGGGTGCTGGCGCGCAACGATGCTGACTTGCTGCCCTGGCTCGACGGGCCGCCGCAGACCAACGAGGCGGGGCGCTCCGGTGCGCTGATCGTCGGGCTGGTCGAGGTGGCGCGGCGCCTGGGTCCGAAGCTGGAAGTGCTGGAGATCGGATCGAGCGGTGGGCTCAACCTGCTGATCGATCGCTTCCGCTTCGATCTGGGCGGGGCGATGCTGGGGCCGGCGGACTCGCCGATCACGATCGCGCCGGAATGGCTGGGGCCGACGCCAGCGCTGCCGCCGCTGGAGATCGTCTCGACGCGGGGCAGCGACATCGCGCCGCTCGACGTGACCGATCCCGCGGTCGAAGCGCGGCTCGCCGCCTATGTCTGGGCCGAGAAGCCCGAGCGGCTGGAGCGGTTGCAGGCGGCGATCGGGATGATCCGGGCGCGGGGTGTGTCTTTGGATCGCGCGGATGCCGCCGACTGGATGGAGGCGCGGCTGGCCGAGCCGCAGGCCGAGGGCGTCACGCGGGTGCTGATGCATTCGGTGGTGTGGCAATACATCCCCGATGACCGGACGGCGCGGATCCGCGCGGCGATGGAAGCCGCGGGGGCGCGCGCCACGGCGTCGCGCCCGCTTGCCTGGGTGGCGATGGAGCCCGACCGGGCGCTGGGCGAGCAGGTGGTCAGCATCCGGACCTGGCCCGGCCCCGCGGCGCGCGAAGTGGTCGCCACCGCGCATGCCCATGCCGCCTGGGTCCGCCCCGGCGACGCGCGCGCGACCGAGGGGATCGCGCTGGATGCGGCGGCGCAGGTGGTGTTGTAGGGGTAGCAACTGGGTGTGTCGCTACGACAGCCACTCCATGATCGCCTCGTTGACCAGCTCGGGCTTTTCCCAGGGCACGAAATGGCCGGCGCTGGCGATGCGGACGACGGTGAGGTCGGGCACCAGCGCCTCGAGCCCGTCGAGCTGGACAGGGAGGAGCGCGGTGTCCTGCATCGCCCAGATCACCAGGGTGGGCTGGGTGACGGGCGGGAAGGGCGCGTCGAGCCATGCCGGCCGCTCGGGCGTCTCGGCCGGCGCGGGCACCAGGATCGCGCTG
Source organism: Sphingomonas sp. OTU376 (assembly GCF_038440415.1). Taxonomy (NCBI): domain Bacteria; kingdom Pseudomonadati; phylum Pseudomonadota; class Alphaproteobacteria; order Sphingomonadales; family Sphingomonadaceae; genus Sphingomonas; species Sphingomonas sp. OTU376. The sequence goes on from NZ_JASATQ010000061.1 coordinate 9,875, forward strand.
GCCCGGTACCAGTTGAGCATCGCGGTCATCGCGCCGGGCTGGCTCCATTCGGCGAGATAGGCGGGCTTCTCCGGCTCCAGTTTCGCCGCGTCGGTATATTTGGCGAAGCTCTCGTCGAAGAAGGTCTCGAGCCCGATCCGCTCGACGAACTGCTCGAAATCGGGGTTGCGGAAGGCAGTGATGTACTGGCTCGCCGCGCGCTGGGCGGGATCGTCGAAGATGCTGCGCTGGAAGACCAGCGGGTGCGGCGCGTTGACGATGACCAGGCGGGCGATGCGCTGCGGGTTCTGCAGCGCGGCCATCCAGGCGATGGCGCCGCCCCAGTCGTGCCCGACCAGCGTGAACGGACCGATGCCGAGATGGTCGGCGAGCGCGAGCAGGTCGCCCACCGGCTTGTCGGGCGTGTAGCTCGCCACGCCCGCGGGGCGCGAGGAATAGCCGAAGCCGCGCTGGTCGGGCGCGATGACATAATGGTCGCGGGCGAGCGCGGCGATCTGGTGGCGCCAGGTGCGGTGCGATTCGGGGAAGCCGTGGAGCAGCACGATCGGCGGGTTGGCGGGATCGCCGGCGAGGGCGACGTTCAGCTCCACCCCGGTGGGCAGCGCGATGCGCTGGGTCTCGAACTCCGCCATGTCGCCTCTCCTTTTCAGGCGAGCCTAGCGATCAGGCGCCGCGCGGCAAGCGCTTCCCCTTGGTCCGGCTGGTCAGGTGGTACTGCCAGCACCGGTCGCAGCGATAGGGGCGCAGTTCCCAGCCGCTCTTCGCGATCGCCGCCAGCGCGTCTTCCCTTGAGGGATAACGCGCCTTGCGGCGGCAGACGCTCAGGCGGGTGCTAGGGATAGCTCACCGTCTTGGGCACTTCGGGGATCGGGATGAATTCCTTGTCGTCGCCTGGCACCTTGGGGAAGTTGCCGGCCTTCCAGTCTTCCTTGGCCTGGTTGATCCGGTCGCGGTTCGACGAGACGAAGTTCCACCAGACATGGCGCGGCGTCGCGAAGTCCTCGCCGCCGCACAGCGCCACGCGCCCGCCGCTGCCGGAGCGCAGGATCGCGGTGATGCCGGGGCGCAGGATGTAGAGGGTCGAGACTTCCATCTCGATCCCGTCGATGCTGGCATCGCCATAGGCGAGATACACGGCGCGCTCGGTCGCGGAGGGATCGATCGGCACCGCGCCGCCGGCCTCCAGCTCGATGTCCGCATAGATGGTCTGGGCATAGGTGGTTGTCGGTGCCCTGGCGCCCCACAGCTCGCCCATGATGACGCGGCAGCGCGCGCCCATGTCCTCGACGATCGGCAGCTCGGCGGCCGAGACATGCTCGAACGCCGGGTTCATCTCTTCCCGGTCCTCGGGCAGGGCCAGCCAGGTCTGGATGCCCGAAAGCTCGGGGCCTTTCTCGCGCTCGGCGCTGGGCGAGCGCTCGGAATGGACGATGCCGTGGCCGGCGGTCATCAGGTTCACCGCGCCCGGCTCGATCGTCGCGAAGGTGCCGAGCGAATCGCGATGATCGATCGCGCCGGCATAGAGATAGGTCACCGTCGCCAGGTTGATGTGCGGATGCGGCCGCACGTCGATGCCGGTGCCGACGGTCAGCCGGGCCGGGCCCATCTGGTCGAAAAAGATGAACGGCCCCACCATCGTCCGCGGCTTGGAGGGCAGGGTGCGGTGCACCTTGAACCCGCCAAGGTCATGGGTGGTGGGCGTGATGATCTGGGTGAAAAGCTCGTCGGTCATAAGGGCCCTCTCGTCACCAGATAGCTAGCCTGCGCCATGTTCGGCGGACAGCCACAGTTTGGAAACCCACCCTTTCGGGTCGCGCTCATTCGCCCGGCGCGCGCACCTTCATCGCCAGTGCGTGGATGCGCGCCTGGAGCAGATCGGCGAGCGCGGTGTTGACCATGCGCTGGCGCTGGACGCGCGACTGGCCCTGGAAGGCGGGGCTTTCCACCACCACGGTCCAGTGCGATTCGCCGGTGCCGTCGTCGCCGAGATGACCACTATGGTGATGGCTGTCGTTGATCACCTCGAGATGCGTCGGGGCGAGCGCGGCGGTGAGACGGGCAGCGATGATGTCGGCGAGTCCGCCGCTGGCAGGGTTTGTCATCGCGCCTATATAGGCGGTTTGCTCAAGGGAGGTCACGTGGCTGACAGCCACCCGAAGAAAGACAGGCCGAATGCGCGGTTCCACGGCCGGGTGGAGGCGCAGGGAAGACTATGTTCCGAGCCGGGCTGCAACGAGCCGGGCGAGTTCCGCGCGCCCGCGGGCGAGAGCCGGGCGACCTTTGACGGCCCCGGCGAATATCGCTGGCTGTGCCTCGATCACGTCCGCGCGTTCAACTCGGGCTACAATTTCTTCCAGGGCATGAGCCCGGACGAGATCCACGACGCCCAGCGGCCCTATGCCGGCTGGGAGCGCGAGACGCGTGCCTTCAACGGCACCGGCGGCGCCGACCGCCCGCCGCGCTGGGCCGATTTCGCCGACCCGCTCGACGCGATCAGCGCGCGGTTCAAGGACCGGATGAAGGACCGTGCCGAGCGCAAGGACGGCAAGCCGCTGTCGGGCAAGGACCGGGAATCGCTCAAGGTCCTCGACCTCGAGATCGACGCCGACCGCACGATGCTGCGCAAGCGCTATTCGGAGCTGGTCCGCAAGTTCCATCCCGATCGCAATGGCGGCGACCGCAGCCATGAGGGGCGACTCCAGCGCGTGATCGAGGCGTACCAGCACCTGAAGACCGCGCCGGCGTTCGCCTAGGTTGCCTGACCTGCTCCCCGGCTTTCGCCGGGGAACGGGAGACGTGGAGCCAAGTGCCTATGCGCGCGTGTTCACCGCCAGCTGGTCGGCAAAGGCGCGCTGGTAGGCCGGGCGGGCCTCGCCGCGGGCGACATAGGCCGCGAGCGTCGGATAGTCGTCGAGCATGCCCGAGGGACGCAGGCGGAGCAGTACCGAGACCATCATCAGGTCGCCCGCGCTGAAATCGCCGTCGAGCCATTCGGCTTTGCCCAGCCGCGCGGCCAGCTGGTCGAGGCGCGGGCGGATGCGCGCCTGCACCAGCGGCAACCGTTCGGCGGCCCAGGGCTTGTCGCCTTCGAAGATCCTCGCGGTGGTCAGGTCGAGGATCGGCGGCTCCATCGTATTCACCGCCGCGAACATCCAGCTGATCGCCCGTGCCCGCGCATCGGCATCCGCCGGGAGCAGTCCCGCAAATCGCTCCGCCAGGTGGAAGACGATCGCCCCGGTCTCGAACAGCGCGAGATCGCCTTCCTCATAGGTCGGGATCTGGCCGAACGGGTGGAGCGCCAGATGCGCCGGCTGCTTCAGCTCCGGGAAGGTGACCAGCCGCACATCATAGGGCTGGCCGACTTCCTCAAGCGCCCAGCGCACCCTTGTGTCGCGGGCCAGCCCCTTGCCGCCATCGGGGGAGCGATCGAAGGCGGTGATGGTGATCGTCATCCGCTCTTGCCCGGCGAGACCAGGCCACAGGTAACACCCTCGGGATCGACGATGTTGATCACCCATTCGCCGCCGGGAACTTCCATCGGCCCCTGCACGACGGTGCCGCCGCCGGCCTCGACCTTCGCCTGCGCCTCGGTGATGTCGGGCACGCGGAAATAGAAGCCCCAGCCGGTCGGCGCGCCCGGCGGTGCCTTCATCACCGCGCCGACGGCCTCGCCCTTGCTGTCGCCATTGGCGATGAAGCTGTACTCGCCCATCTCGCCCATCGGCATGCCGCCGACCTTCTCGATGTTGAACAGCTTCGCGTAGAAGGCGAGCGCGGCCGCATCGTCCGGCGCCAGCAACTCGTTCCAGCTGACATGGCCGAAGCCCATCCGCTGATAGGCGGTGCTGGTCGCGTCCACCGCACCGCGCATCACGTAGAAGGGCACGCCCTGCGGATCGGTGACCATCGCCAGCCGGCCGACGCCGGGAATGTCGAAAGCGGGAAGATGGACCTGCCCGCCTTCGGCGACTACCGCGGCGACCGAGGCATCGACGTCATCGACGCCGAGATAGCCGAGCCAGACGGGCTTCGCGCCGCCGGCGACCATGTCTGCATTCAGCTGCATGACGCCGCCCGCCTGGCCGTCCTCCGCGTTGATCATGCGATAGTCCATGCCGCCCGGCGCCGGCTGGGCATCGATGTTCCAGCCGCAGACCGAGTCGTAAAAGGCCTTGGCCTTGCCGGCATCCCTGGTCAGCAGCTCGTACCAGATGAAGCTCCCATGCGCGTTCACTTGGCTTCTCCCGTGTCCACGATCGTCTCGAACCCGCCCCAGAACATGCGCTTGCCGTCGAAGGGCATCTCGGCCGGCGGCTTCATCCGCTCGTCGGCCATCACCTTTTCCCAGCCGGAATCGCGCGTCGCCTTGTCGGGCCAGACGATCCAGGAGAAGACTGGCGTCTCGCCGTCCTCGGCCTTCACCGCCATGTAGAAATCGGTGGTCTTGCCGCGCGGCACGTCATGGCCCCAGCTCTCCACCACCTGCAGCGCGCCATGCTCGAGGAACACCGGCGCCGCCTTGGCGGCCATCGCGCGATAGGCCTCGCGATCGCGCGCGGGGGCTACGAAACCGTCGATATAGGTCATCATCTCTCTCCTCTTATCCGGGTGTCAGGCCGCGACGGGCGCGGGCTGGAAATCGGCCAGCTGCGCGGCCATCGCGCGCTGAAAGGCGGGCCGCGCCATGCCGCGCTCGACATAGGCGGCGAGCGTCGGCCGCTCGGTGATCAGCGGGCTGTTGTCGGCATTGCGCAGCACCGTCACCATCGCGATGTCGGCGACGCTGAACCCGTCGCCCAGCCATTCGCGGTCGCCCAGCGCATCGGCGAGCCGGTCGAACCTTTTGCCGATGTCCTCCATCAGGCTCGGCCGGCGCAGCTTCGCCCATTCCTCGTCCTTCGAGAACAGGGTGACGTTGCCCAACTCGAACAGGCCGGGCTCGACGCTGTTGAGCGAAGCGAACAGCCAGGCGAGCGTCGTCGCCCGCTGCTGCGGGTCGCGCGACAGCAGCCTTGTGTCCTTCTCGGCGAGGTGGAGCAGGATCGCGCCGCTTTCGAACAGCTGGATGCCGCCGTCGTGCAGCACCGGCACCTGGCCCCAGGGCTGCTCCTCGAAATAGGTGGCCGGCTTGGGCGGGATCGGGCTGATCAGCCGCGTGGAATAGGGGAGGCCGATCTCCTCGCAGGCCCAGCGCGGCCTGAGGTCGCGGACATAGCCGCGGGCGAAGTCGGGCACCCAGTTGAAGCCGGTGATCTCGATAGCCATGGCATCTCTCCTCAGCCTTTCGCCGCGGCTTCGACCGCCGCGATGTCGATCTTCTTCATCGTCATCATCGCCTCGAAGCCGCGGCGCGCGGCATCGGGGTCATCGCCGAAGTTTATCTCGATCAGCCGGCGCGGGGTGATCTGCCAGTTGAAGCCCCATTTGTCCTTGCACCAGCCGCACATCGACTCCTGGCCGCCATTGCCGACGATCGCATTCCACAGCCGATCGGTCTCTTCCTGGTCCTCGGTGAGGATCTGGAAGGACACGCTCTCGTTCGGCTTGAAATTGGGCCCGCCGTTGAGCCCGGCATAGCTGCGCCCGGCCAGGGTGAATTCGACGACCAGCGCCGCGCCTTCCTCGGTGCTCGGATTGTCGCCGGGCGCTCGATAGACCTTGCCGACATGGCTGTCGGGTAGCAGCGACGTATAGAAATTGGCGGCCTCCTCGGCCACATGGTCGAACCACAATACGGTGGTGATCTTGTCTGCCATCGGTCCTCTCCTTTGGACTCTGATATTCTCAGGCGATCGGGATCAGCGCGCGGACGCGGGGATCGCGAAGCCACAGCCCGCCCCAGGCGATCACGCCCAGATAGACGCCGAACAGGGTGTGGCTGAACAACGGGCTGCCCACCCGCCAGTGCAGCGCGACCGCACCGCCCAGATAGCCGGTGAGCAGGATCGCGCCGAGCACCGCCGTGCGCGGCACCGCATAGAGCAGGGCGCATACCGCCAGGATCACGCCCAGCTGCTGGTAGAGCCCCGGCTCGGCGGGAATGCCGATCGGCGGGCTGTAGGCGATCATCTGCGCCGGGGCGATCAGCTTGCCGCCGGCGTCCATCGCCAGGAACAGCAGGACCAGCCCGCTCAGGCACCAGCCGAGGATGCGGTTGCGCTGCACGGGATCAGGCCGGCTCATGCGCGGGGCCTTCGGGGAAGGCAGCCATCGCCGCTTCCATGTCCATGAACATCGGCTCGAAGATATGGCCGTCCGGATCCTCGAAGCTGCGGCCGTACATGAAGCCCATGTCCTGCTTCTCGCGGATATCGGCCCTGCCGCCGGCACTTGCCGCTGCCTCGACGATCGCGTCCACCGCATCGCGGCTGTCACGCGAGATGCAGATCAGCGCCTCGGTCACCGCATGCGCATCGGCGATCGGCTTGGGGGTGAAGGTCTGGAAGAAGTCGCGGTTGAGGATCATGAACACGATCGTGTCGCTCAGCTGCATGGCCGATGCCTGCTCGTTGCTGAAGCGCGCATCCTTGGTGCAGCCGATCGCCTCGTAGAAGGCGGTCGACTTGGCCACGTCGCTGACGGGCAGGTTGACGAAGATCATCTGGGGCATTGCTTCTCTCCTGGTGGTTCTTGTCAGTAGGTGAGCGAGGGATACCAGTCGGGCGCGCGGCCCTCCGGCGTGCAGTCGAGTATCGTCCAGAGCGGCATCAGGTCGGGCGCGCCGCGCGGGTCCTGGCCGGGATCCATGCTTTCGGCGCCCATCTCGCCGGCCCAGAAGAACCGGATCGTGCCGTCGCGGCGGGTGAAGACCAGCAGCTGCGGGATGTCGCTGCCGTCCGGGGCGATCGCGTTATAGTCGCGGCTGAACGCCTGGTCGGTGTCGGCATAGAGCGGCAGATGCTGCCAGCCGCGTTCGGCCTTGAACGCGGTGAGCTTGTCGATCGGCGAGCGTGCGGTCACCGCGAAGGCGACGCGCTGCTCGATGTCGGGCGTCTCGCCATCCCAGGCCGAGAGCAGGGAAGTGCACATCGGGCAGGGGCGTTCGCGCTGGGGTCCGAACATCCAGGTGTAGATCACCAGGGTGTCGTGCGTGCCGAAAAGGTCGGCCAGGTGGACCGGGCCGTGCTCGCCCTCAAACCGATAGTCGCTGGTCACTTCGGGGCCGGCGGGCAGGGCGCGGCGCTGCTCGGCGACGGCCTCGATATGGCGGCGCAGTTCGATCTCCTCGGCGAGCAGTGCGGTGCGCGCCTGGCGATATTGCGGGCTCTCATTCGGCCAGCGCGCGGTTTCGCGGGCGGCCAGTTCTGCGGCGGGAACGAGTGTCATCGGAATAAACCTCCGCTTTGGGGGCTTCGCGAATCGCTTTCTTGATCCTGATGCGCCCATCAGTTATTAAAAGCAACCATGGAGTCACAAAAAGTAACTAGCAACGACTTCGCCAAGGCGCGCCGCTGGTATCAGGACGCGTGCGGGACGGCGCTCGCAATGGATCTGATCGGAGAACGCTGGTCGCTGCTGATCGTTCGCGAATTGCTGCTGGGGCCGCGTCGTTTCGGCGAGATCCGCGGCGCGCTGGAGGGGCTGAGCGCCAATATCCTCACCCAGCGGCTCGAGGGGCTCGAGAAGGGCGGGATCATCCGCCGCAGGCAGCTGCCCTCGCCGGTCAACGCCCAGGTTTATGAGCTGACCAAATGGGGTGCCCAGCTCGAGGAACCGATCTTCGCATTGAGCCGCTGGGCGGCGGGTTCGCCCGCGCATGACGTCACGCTGCCGCTCAGTAACGGCGCCTTCATGCTGTCGCTCAAGACGATGATCGCGCGCGAGCCGGCGCGGGGCCTCTCGATCGACCTGGGCTTCCGGGTCGGCGGCGAGCCGTTCCGCGCGGCGATCGTCGAGGGCGGGCTGGTGATCGAGCGGCGCGATCCGGCCGGGGCGGAGGTGATCTTCGAAGGCGTGCCTACGCTGCTGGCCGCGACCTTCTACGGCCCGTTGCCGCTCACGGAGTCGATCCGCGAGGGGCGGGTGGCGGTCACCGGCGACCTCGCCGCGGGCCAGCGCTTCGTCGACCTGTTCGGGCTGCCGCGGTTCGAGAACGATTAGGGACGGTCCCCTTCCTGGAAGGGAGAGGCTGCCCTTGCAATGTAGGATGTCGCCAGTTCCATCCTGGTGGATGCAAGCCGGCTTCTCTTCCTCCCTCGATCGCGTGCGCTACGGGCGCACGCATGGGATGGGGAAACAGGCCCCTCCTACCATATGGTTCGTAAACTCCACGCGCTGAACGCGGCGCGAATCGGCTTGGTGCCTGCGTTAGACTCGCCCGCAGAAGCCCGGCTTGCGGTCGCCCATGTCCCAGCAGCCGTCGAGGATCATCGTCTTGAGCGCGCCGCACGAGCGCTGGGGGCCGCACTGGCCGTCCGGATTGACCACCGCGCATTGCCGCGCGAGCAGCGCCGCCTTCTGCCAGCCGATCTTCGACGCGCAGGTCGCGCCATTGTCGCGCCAGTTGTACTTGGGGGCCGGCGGGCGGTGATGGACCGGGCGGGGGCGCGGCCGGGGCGGCGGGTTCCAGCCGCCGGGCTCGGGCACCCAGCGATCGGGTTTGCGCAGATAGCGGCGATAGGCGGTGGCCACGCATTCCGCCGTCTCGCAGGCGTCGCGCTCGCTTGCCAGCGCCTGAAGCTGCTGGCGCTGGACCCAGAGTTGCTGGCGGGTCGCGCCCTGGCGATCCTCGGCCCATTGGTTGGCGAGCGTGCGGTGCAGCCAGTTCAGGCCCTTGTTATCGCAGACCAGCCACTGGCCGCGGCGCAGCGCGCCCTCGCAATAGGGCACGGCGGCGAGCCAGTCGGGGCCGCGATCGATCGGGCGGGTCACCGGGGGCGGGGGGCGATGGGGCGGCTGGGCTGGCTGCTGGCCCCAGTCGCAGGCCGCAAGCGGCGCAAGCAGCGCCAGGAACAACAGCTTCCAGTTCATCGACTTCCCCAGGTGATGACAAGAATCGGTGTACGCGCGACCGTTGCTATGACGTCATGATCCCATGAAAGCCGATTCGAGGGAAGGGCCGGCGCTCGGTCGTTTGGATCGCGGCTTTTGCGCGATCCCCGTTGCAGTGCGGCACGGGAGCTTCTAGTCGCTCAGGCGACGGAAGGACGAAGACATGGCGGACATCCCCAACACTCAGCCCGACAGCCGGAGCACCACGATCCTCGACTCGCCCGACAAGATGGTGAGCGCACGCGACCTGTTCGGGATCGATACCGACCTCGAAATCCCCGCGTTCAGCGAAGCGGACGAGCGCGTGCCCGATCTCGATCCGGCCTATGTCTTCGATCCGGATACCACCCTCGCGATCCTGGCGGGCTTCGCGCACAATCGCCGCGTGATGGTCCAGGGCTATCACGGCACCGGCAAGTCGACGCATATCGAGCAGGTCGCCGCGCGTCTCAACTGGCCGTGCATCCGCATTAACCTCGATGCGCACATCTCGCGTATCGACCTGATCGGCCGCGACGCGATCGTGCTCAAGGACGGCCAGCAGATCACCGAGTTCCGCGAAGGCCTGCTCCCCTGGGCGCTGCAGACGCCGACGGCTCTGGTGTTCGACGAATATGACGCGGGCCGCCCGGACGTGATGTTCGTGATCCAGCGCGTGCTCGAGACCGAGGGCAAGCTCACGCTGCTCGACCAGAATCGCGTGATCCGCCCGAACCCCTATTTCCGCCTGTTCGCCACCGCGAACACGGTCGGCCTGGGCGACACCAGCGGCCTCTATCATGGCACCCAGCAGATCAACCAGGGCCAGATGGACCGCTGGAACATCGTGGTGACGCTCAACTACCTCCCCGCCGCGGTCGAGGCACAGATCGTCCTCGCCAAGTCGGGCGATTTCGACAAGCCGGGCGGCAAGGAGCTGGTCGAGAACATGGTCCGCGTGGCCGACCTGACCCGCAAGGGTTTCGTCAACGGCGACATCTCGACCGTGATGAGCCCGCGCACGGTGATCACCTGGGCGCAGAATACCGAGATCTTCAAGGATGTCGGCTTCGCGTTCCGTCTGTCGTTCCTCAACAAGTGCGACGAGGCGGAACGCGCGCAGGTGGCGGAATACTACCAGCGCGTGTTCGGCAAGGACCTGCCCGAAAGCGTGGTCGGCAAGGCTTGAGCGACACGCCGGACGACGATCCGCTCCACCCCCGCCGCTGGACGGCGCGCGGGGGTGAGGGCGGGCCGATTACCGGCGACGAATATGCCTATCTCAAGGACCTGATCCACGCGCGGATGGGCGTGGGCAAGGTTGAGCCCTCGCCGCCGCAGCCGCCCGTGCGGCGCGGCTTCTGGCGGCGGTTGTGGCGCCGCTAGGCGGTTTTCCCGGTCTCGCGGTCGCGCGGGTTGAACTCGGCGATCAGCGTCATCGCCAGCCACACCGCCAGCGTCGGCTGGAGCTTGGGCGGCAATTGTGCGCCCGGGGTCACCAGGAGCCCTAGGATATAGGGCAGCGCCGCGATGAAGGCGAAAGCGAGGATCGAATAGGCGATCCGGTGCCGGCTCGACGAGACATAGAGGATGGTGATCACCATCGCCGCGGTGGTGAACAGGACCAGCACATAGTCCTTGGTGGTCAGGTTCTCGGTGCTCGCCATCACGAAGCCGAGCACTGCGCCGAAGAAGATGCCGAGTCCGGTGAGGTTGGCATTATACTCCCCGTGGCTCATCCGCCCCAGGCCGATACGGTCAAGAAACTTCATCCAATCCCCCTTCGGACTTGATCCTGGGGGACAAGGCACACAAAGACAATCGCCATGGCTGCCGACTCTCCGCTCGACCGGTTCCGCAATGTCCTTGGCGGCGCAGCGCGCGCTCTTTCGGGGGAGCGCGAGGCCGAGCTGAGCTTCACCGGCGAGGCGCCGCGCCAGGATGGCCGCCAGATCAAGGTGCCGGCGCCCTCACGCGGCCTGCCGGCCGAGGAAGTCGCCGAGGCGCGCGGCTTTGCCGACAGCTTCGCGCTGCGCATGCGCCACCACGACAATGCGATGCATCTGAAGGGCGCGCCCAAGGAGCCGGTGGCGCGCGCGGTGTTCGACGCGGTCGAAGGGGCGCGGGTCGAGGCGCTGGGCTCGCGCGGCTATGCCGGCATCGCCGCCAATCTCGAGCATGCGCTGGAATTGAAGCTGCGCGCCGACCCGATCACCCGGGCGCGCAACCGCGAGGAAGTGCCGCTGTCGACGGCGCTTGGCCTGATGGTCCGCGAGCGGCTGACCGGGCGCGAGTCGCCTTCCACCGCTGCGCTGGGCATGGCGCTGATCCGCGACTGGATCGAGGAGCGCGCCGGTTCCGACCTGGATGCCCTGGCGCTGGCGATCGACGACCAGCAGGCATTCGCCTCGCTCACGTCGAAGCTGCTCCAGGACCTGGAGCTGACCGAAGGCGACCTGATCCCCGACGAAGCCGATGAAGGCGGCGGCGAGGACGAAGGCACCGACGACCAGCAGCAGGACGGCGACGAGGAAGGCGAGAGCGAGTCGAGCCAGAGCGAAGGCCAGGCGGAGGCGCGTGGCGAGCAGCGCGAATCCGACGAGGGCGAGGAAGGCGAGCAGCAGCAGTCCGACGCGATGGAAGATGGCGACGGCGAGCCCGGCGACGAAGGCGAGGAGGGCATGATGCCCGTCCGCCCGAACCGGCCGTGGAGCGACCTGCCGCCCCAGTTCGAATATCGCGCCTACACCACCCAGTTCGACGAAGTCGTCGCCGCGACCGACCTGTGCGACACCGAGGAGCTCGACCGGCTCCGCTCCTATCTCGACCAGCAGCTCGTGCATCTGCAGGGCGCGGTGACCAAGCTCGCCAACCGGCTGCAGCGCAGGCTGATGGCGCAGCAGAACCGCAGCTGGGACTTCGATCAGGAAGAGGGATTGCTCGACGCGGCTCGGCTGGCGCGCGTGGTCATCAACCCGATGCAGTCGCTCTCGTACAAGAGCGAGAAGGACACCGAGTTCAAGGACACGGTGGTCACGTTGCTGATCGACAATTCGGGCTCGATGCGCGGGCGGCCGATCTCGATCGCTGCGATCAGCGCCGACATCATGGCGCGCACGCTGGAGCGCGTCGGCGTGAAGACCGAGATCCTCGGCTTCACCACCCGTGCCTGGAAGGGCGGGCAGAGCCGCGAGAAGTGGCTGGCCGATGGCCGACCGGCCCAGCCCGGCCGCCTCAACGATGTCCGCCACATCGTCTACAAGCAGGCCGACGAGCCGTGGCGCCGCGCCAAGAAGTCGCTCGGGCTGATGATGCGCGAGGGGCTGCTCAAGGAGAATATCGACGGCGAGGCGCTGCTCTGGGCGCACAACCGGCTGATCGGGCGCAGCGAGGACCGCAAGATCCTGATGGTGATCTCGGACGGCGCGCCGGTCGATGATTCGACCCTGTCGGTGAATTCGGGCTCCTATCTGGAGCGCCATCTGCGCCAGGTGATCGGCTGGATCGAGGCGCGCTCGCCGGTGGAGCTGGTGGCGATCGGCATCGGGCATGACGTGACCCGCTATTACAGCCGCGCCGTGACAATCATGGACGCCGAGCAGCTTGCCGGCACGATGGTCGAGCAGCTGGCTGCGCTCTTCGACTCCGAATGATGCCCGGCCCGCGAGCGAGCCGGCGGGAATGAAGATCGATCCTCCCCCGGGCGGCTTCGAGGGGCCGATCAAGCGCTCCGTTACCATTGCCGGGCACCAGACTTCGATCAGCCTAGAGCCGATCTTCTGGGACGCGCTGGAACATGCCGCAGCGGGGCGTTCCTTGCCGCTCAATGCGCTGGTCGCGGCCATCGACCATGCCCGGATCAGCGGGGAGGATCCCCCCAACCTTGCCAGTGCGATCCGCACTTGGCTGCTCGCCGAGATGCATCGCCCCTGACGTTTTCCCGCGGTGACGGTCGCGACAATTTTACGACAATGTTGCGATCCAGTCGCATTAGCGTTGACTCTGAGATTGGTTCGCAATAGCTGGCGGCGAAACAATCTGTAACAGGGGGTTCCCAAGTGAATCGTTCGACCGGTGCGGCTGCGCCCGCCTTCCTCGCGCTCGCCTGTGTCGGCTTCGTCGCCAGCGCGCCAGCCCACGCCTCCAACGGGCCGGACGGCGACAAGGCGAATACCCCCGCTTCGTCGGACGACGTGCAGGACAAGGACCAGATCACGGTCAACGGCCAGGTCTACCAGCCGAAGCAGGAAAGCCCGAAGAACACCCGTCCGCTGCGCGATACCCCGCAGACCGTGACGGTGATCACGGCCGAAGTGATGGAGCAGCAGAACATCCTGTCGCTGCGCGATGCGCTGGCGACGGTGCCCGGCATCACCTTCGGCGCCGGCGAAGGCGGCAGCGGCTATGGCGACAGTATCAACCTGCGCGGCTTCAGCGCCAATAACGACATCACGATCGATAATGTGCGCGACAGCGCGCAATATACCCGCTCGGACAATTTCAACATCGAGCAGATCGAAGTCACCAACGGCTCGAACTCGGTCTATTCGGGTGCCGGTTCGATCGCCGGCAACATCAACCTGGTCAGCAAGCGCCCGAGCGGCCGCGACAAGACCGTGGTGCAGGCCGGGATCGGCACCGACGAATATTACCGTGCCACCGCCGATATCGACAGGAAGCTGAGCGACAGCATCGGCGTCCGGCTGAACGCGATGTATCACCGCAACGATGTTCCCGGTCGCGAAGTCGAGAACAACAAGCGCTGGGGCGTGATGCCGTCGGTTACCTTCGGGCTCGAGGCGCCGACCAAGCTGAGCCTGATCTACCTCCACCAGGAGGACAACAACATCCCGCAGTTCGGCGTGCCCTATGTCAGCAGCACCAACAACTGGTTCACCGGCCAGGTGCCGGGCACCAGCCGCAGCGCCTATTACGGCTTCCGCAACCTCGACAAGCAGGACAGCAATGTCGATCAGGCGACGGCGATCTTCGAGCATGAGCTGAGCAGCAAGATCTCGCTGCGCAACCTCACCCGCTACCAGGACGTCGAGCAATATTCGATCGCGGACGGCCCGGAAGGCACCTTCTGCCTGCCGACGAGCCTCACCGCGGCCGGGCTGGCCTGCACCACCCCGGGCCTGTTCACGCCGAGCGGCGGCTCGCGCGGCAACACCCGCGATACCCGCAACCAGATCATCTACAACCAGACCGACCTGAAGGGCATGTTCGAGACCTTCGGCATCGAGCACAGCTTCGACCTGGGCATCTCGCTCTCGCGCGAATATTATGACGTGCGCTCGGGCAATTCGCAGCGCAATGCCAATGGCACCGCCGTGACCATCCCGGCCTACGCCTGGAACGATCCGAACCTGAACAACCGCAATGTCTATAGCGGTCCGGTGAACTTCATCGTCAGCGCGCGGAGCCACAGCGAGGTCGCGAACAAGGCGGTCTACCTGTTCGACACGATGAAGCTGTCGAACCATTTCGAGCTCAACGGCGGCGTTCGCTGGGAGCGCAACATCGGCGAGTTCGCGGCCTACACCCTGTCGACCGCGGCAGCGACGCTGGGCCAGATCACGGCGGTGACCCGCACGGGCAACCGCAACAGCCTGCTCTCCTACCGCGTCGGCGCGGTCTACAAGCCGATCGAACCGATCAGCCTCTATGTCGCCTATGGCAATTCGCGGACCCCGTCGCAGAGCACCGTCAACGGCAGCTGCTCGGCCGCGACCTGCAACGTGAAGCCCGAGAGCGCCAAGAATTACGAGATCGGCGGCAAGGCGGAGCTGTTCAAGGGCGGCCTGCTGCTGACCGCGGCGCTGTTCCGCACCGATCGTGACAGCTACAAGGTGCCTTCGGTCGACCCGACCGTCCCCGATCAGCAGCTTGACGGCCATTCGCGCGTCGACGGCGTCGCGCTGGGCGCCACCGGGCACATCACCTCGGCCTGGCAGATCACCGCCAACTACACCTATCTCGACAGCGAGCTGATCCGCTCGGTGGCGAAGGGTGCGGCGCTCGACCCCTCGGCCGGTGCGCAGCTCCAGCAGACCCCGAAGCACTCGGGCAGCCTCTACACCGCCTATACCCTGCCGTTCGGCCTGACGATCGGCTACGGCGCGACCTACCAGGGCAAGTTCGCGATCAATCTCCCGACGCGCACCGTGGTCGGCGGACCGCTGTCGCGGGTGCTCTATTCGAAGGACTATCTCGTCCACAACCTGACCGCCGCCTATGAGGTGACCAAGGCGCTGTCGCTGCAGCTCAACGTCAAGAATATCGGCGACAAGCTCTACTACACCCGCATCCGCGCCAATAACGGCTGGGCCACCCCCGGCGATGCGCGCTCGGCGATCCTGACGGCCAGCTACAAGTTCTGATATAGCCAGGACATGACGCGGCTCGATCCATTGTCGAGCGAAGACATCGCCGCCCGCCTCTCCGGTTCGCCGGAGGCGCGGGCGGCGTTGATTCGCGAAGGGGCGGAGGCCGGCCTGGCCGAGGCGCAGGCCATCCATGGCCAGATGCTGCTCGACGCCCAGAAGCCGGCCGAGGCGTTCGGCTGGTTCTGGAAGGCGGCGCAGCAGGGGCATCCGATGGGGCTCAACATGCTGGGCCGCTGCTATGACCTTGGCTGGGGCACGCGCATCGACAAGGTGCGCGCGGCGGAATGCTTCCGGGTCGCCGCCGAGGCGGGGCTCGACTGGGGCATGTACAATTACGGCTCCGCGCTCGCGCTCGGCGCCGGCTTGACGCAGGACAAGACGGCCGCGCTCGGCTGGTTCCAGAAGGCCTCCGCAATGGGGCACGCCAAATCCACCAACTTCGTCGGCAGCTTCCATGAGGCGGGAGACCTGGTCCCGCGCGACATGGCGGCGGCGGCGGACTGCTATGCCCGGGCGGCCGAGGGCGGGGACTTCCGCGGGATGTTCAACCATGCCCGGATGCTTGCCGAAGCCGGCGACGTGGAAGGCGCGCTGCTGTGGATCGAGCGGTGCGGGGCGGAGGCGAAGCCGGTGTTCCGCGACAAGGCGCTTGCCTGGCTGGCGCAGGTCCCGGACGAGCGGCTACGGACCCGGGGCAGCGCAGCGCTGCGCAAGGAAGGAACTTCATGCTGATCGCCATTCCCGACCTGCTTTCGCCCGAGCAGGTGACCGAGCTGCGCGGCATCATCGATGCGGCCGAATGGATCGACGGCAACGCGACTTCCGGCGCGCAATCGGCGCTGGCCAAGGACAATGAGCAGCTTCCCGAGGGCAGCGACGCGCATCGCCAGGGCGGGGCGATGATCCTCGACGCGCTGGGCAAGTCACCCCTGTTCTTCGCCGCGGCGCTGCCGCTCAAGGTCTTCCCGCCCTTGTTCAACCGCTATGGCGGCGGGCAGCAGTTCGGCACGCATGTCGACAATGCGATCCGCATCCAGCGCGGCACCGACTTCCGCATCCGCAGCGACCTGTCGATGACCGTGTTCCTCGAGGACCCCGCTGCCTATGACGGCGGCGAGCTGCTGATCGAGGGGCAGTTCGGCGTGCAGTCGGTCAGGCTGCCGGCGGGGCACGCGATCCTCTATCCCTCATCGAGCCTCCACCGGGTGGAGCCGGTCACGCGCGGGCGGCGGGTGGCGAGTTTCTTCTGGATGCAGTCGATGGTGCGCGACGATGGCGCGCGGCGCATCCTGTTCGAGATGGACCAGGCAGTGCAGCGGCTGGTAGCAACGCTGGGCAATGACGATCGCTCGGTGATCGAGCTGACCGGCGTCTACCACAATCTCCTGCGCCGCTGGGCCGACGCCTGAGCCAAAGTACACGAAGTACCCGCCGGGAGCGGGGTTTTCGTGGCGCCAAAATTGACACGCTTGCCGCGCGGCAAGCGCATCTCGCAATTGCGGTAGCCAAGCAGGCGAAATCCTGTGTTGCAACCCGATTGCGCTCCCCTCCCTTTCAGGGAAGGGAATTTCTCAGAGCATCCCCTGCAGGGCCGGCGAGAGATGCTCCATAAAGCCCGTGCCTTCGCGCGCCGCCATGTGCGTCGCGAGCCCTTCGCGTTCCGCCAGCGCCATGCCGTCCGGGCCCAGCACCGTCAGCGCAGTGGCCCAGGCATCGGCGAGCATGCAGCTTGGATGGAGCACCGTGACCGAGGCGACGCCGTTTTCCAGCGGGCGGCCGGTGCGGGGATCGAGGGTGTGGGCATAGTCGCGGCCTTCATGGGCGAAGCTGCGGCGATAGTCGCCCGAAGTGGCGACCGACAGGCCGTGGAGCGCGACGCGAAAACTTGCCAGGGGGCTGGAGGGGAGGGATTCGAAATCCACCCACCAGGGCCGGCCATCGGGCCTGATACCCTCGCCGCGCAGCTCGCCGCCGACCTCGACCAGGAAATCGGGCAGCGCCATGCTGCGCAGCATCTCCGCCACGCGATCGACGCCGTGCCCCTTGGCGATGCCCGACAAATCGAGCCGCACCGGCGCATCGCGGCGGGCGCGGCGGCCGTCCAGCTCGATATGGGAACGCCCGGACCGCGCGCAAGCGTCCGCGACCTCGGCGTCGCCGGGCAAGCCGATGCGCGGGCCGGGCGGACCGAAGCCCCAGAGATCGACCAGCGCGCCCATCGCGGGATCGAAGGCGCCGTCGCTCTTTTCGGCGACCTCCATCGCGGCGGCGAGGACCTTCGCGAAGCCGATCGGCAGGGGCTGCCAGCGACCCGGTTCGCTGCGGTTGAAGCGGGACAGGGTGGAATCGGGGGCCCAATGGCTCATCTCGGCGACGACGCGGTCGAGCTCGGCCTGGATCTTCAGGGCGATGCCCTCGGGCGGGGCGACGATGCGGGCGGACCAGCTGGTCCCCATCGTCTCGCCCGCGCAGGAAATGACAGGGGCCCCCGCCCGGCGGCGATGGAACGCCGCGGGCGAGAGGGTTGGGGGGATGGCTATCCGTGCGTCCACGTTTTCTTACACCGTCATCCCCGCGAAGGCGGGGATCCATTCACGCAGGTTGTCGAGAAGAGCCGCGACTGCAGCGCCAATGGATCCCCGCCTTCGCGGGGATGACAGGAAAGGAGGGATGGCGGTGTGAACTACGGCGCCAGCACTTCGAGGGTGGTGACGTAGCTCACGCGTGCGCGGACCGGGCCCATCGGGCGGCCGCCGGGGCCACCAGGGCCGGCCTGCGGACCACCCGGTGCCGCGGGAGCAGCGCCCGGAGCGGGCTGCGGACGCGGGCCGCCGCCGGGACCACCGGCGCCCGGGCCTTCGCCGCGCTCGCCGCCTTCGTTGACCATCACCCAGTACATGCCGGGCTGGCCCCATTTGATCGAGACCTTGCCCTGGGCATCGGTCTTCAGCACCTGCTCGTGCAGCGCGTCACGATAGCGGATGCCGCCCGGGATCACGGTGACGGTCAGGTCGGCGCCGGGCTTGCCGTTCTTGAGGAACTGGAAGTTGCCGGGCTCATTGGTGACCAGGTCGTTCGGGTGGGTGACCGGCACCAGCTCGATGCCCTTGCCGCTGGTCTTGAACACGGTGTTGGTCGGCGCGCCCTGGGTGATGAAGATCTCGTTGCGCGAGACATTCTCGGCGGTCTGGACATCGGTGGCGCCGGCCGGGATCGCGGCGGCGAGATTGGCGGTGTTGGTGCCGCGCGGCAGCATCTTGCGCTCGCCGTTCAGCACATAGCTGCCGAACACGCCCTCATTGACCACGGCGACCTTGTAGGTGCCCTGCTGGGTCAGGTGCAGGTCGAAGGTCGCGCGGAAGCGGCCGACATTATGGTTCTCGACCTTGCCCTCGGTGCCGTCGGGCTGGGTGACCACGGGCACGGCGCGCAGCGGCTGGTGATCGAAGAAGAACAGGTCGTTCGACACGGCGGCATCGACGGTCACCCAGTTATCGGTGCCCGAGACGGTGGTCGAGGACGGCAGCATCCACTGGCGGTGCGCGATGGCGGCCGGGGCAGCGATCGCGATGACGGCGGCTGCGGCGAGAAGCGGCTTGCGGAAGTTCATGTCTCTATTCCCCCTTGAGATCAGCGCTTGATCGAGACGGTGACGGCGCCGAGCTCGCTCGCGCCCTTGGCGGTGGCGGTGACGGCCTTGCCGTTCCAGGTGAAGGGCACGCTGACGACCTCGCGGCCGCCGACTTCGCGTGCGGCCTCGACCAGCAGCTTGTAGTTGCCCGGCGCCAGCGCCGGCGTGGCGCCCTTGCCGCCGACCAGCGCGATCTTGTGGGTGCCCGCGCCCTTGGTGGCGCCGGTGACGCCGTCGGCCGGGAAGCTCATGCCGCGGCCGACCACGCGCCACCACTGGCGCATGTCGCGCAGCCACTTGGTGCCGGCACCCTCGGCGCTGCGGCCGTCGAAATCATACCAGACCTGGAGCGTGCGGGGGGCGGCGCCCTCCTTTTCCAGCCACACCGCGACATAGGGGCGGTGATACTCGGCGACCTTCATCTGCGGAATGGTGACCGACAGGTCGATGGTCTGCGCGCCGGCGGCGGTCGGCAGGCCCGCCCCGCCGATCGCGACGAGCGTGAGGCCGGTGATGCGATACTGCATGGACTTGGGCTCCCCTTAGTGGATCAGGAAAATGGCGATAAGCGCCGGGATGACGAGGCCGGCGATGACGATCGGCCAGGTGCTCTTGCGATGCTTCGAATGCATCCACAGCAGCACCAGCCCGGTGAGCGTGAAGACGAGGCAGGCGAAGACGAAGACGTCGATGAACAGCTTCCACCAGCCGCCGGCGTTGCGGCCCTTGTGGAGGTCGTTGAGATAGGCGATCCAGCCGCGCGAGCTGTTCTCGCTGGTGACGGCGCCGGTATCGCGGTCGATCGAGATCCAGGCATCACCGCCCGGACGCGGCTTGGCGAGGTAGATCTCGCCGGCGGACCATTCGGCGGTGCCGCTCGCGTCGATCTTGACCTGGTCCTGCACCCATTTGGCGACATCGGCCGGGATCGGCTTCTTGGCATCGGGCAGGTCGTCCGCCTTCACCCTGGCCAGCAGCGGCGCGGGCAGCTGCACGGCATGCTCGACCGACTTGGGCGAGCCCTCGATGTCGGCGGCGTGATTGAGGGTGAAGCCGGTGATCGCGAAGAGCAGCAGGCCGATCAGGCTGATCGCCGAGCTCATCCAGTGCCAGGTATGCAGCTGCTTCAGCCAGAAGCTCTTGCGGGCGCGCTTGGCTTTGGCCTTGGCCAGTTCTTCTGCCTGGGCGGAGGGGGCGTGCATCTTGGGTGAGCGATTCCGGTTCGATTCGATTACGGCGCGATAACGAGAACGATTCGCAATTGCAAACCCGGGAAGAAGCGGGAGCGATTGATTCTGCGCCATTTGAGCGCGCACCGGGCCCGCCCAAGATGGTCCGGAGTCCCTGTCTCGTATCGATACGGCGAGGTCGATTATTTCGCAATTGCAGCATAATTGCGTTGCAATGCAGCTACGAATGTTTCTTGCCGTTCTTCAAGAAATTACGCAGCTTCCTTCCAGAAAAGACTTGGGAGGACTGGATGTCGGCACTTTATCTCGGCCTGGCAGTGGTTTGCGTGGTGGGTGTTTCGGCTTGCCTAGGGGGCATGTACCTGATCTTGCGGAGTACGCCGCCGGCGCGGCGCGTCGACAAGGCCTGATTTTCCGGTCTGCAATAGAAAAGCCCGGTCGGTCCCGAAGGACCGGCCGGGCTTTTTCTTTGCCCGATGGGCAGAGGTGGATTTGAAGGGGTGCGCCGCGTGCGCGGTGCGCCGTGATCTTCTGGCGGTTGCTTGGCTGCTCCCC